>NZ_JAMYOI010000012.1:0-192077 GCF_040319775.1 Mesorhizobium sp. M0870 | reverse complement strand
GCACCGGAAGGCCCTTGACCTTGGTCAGCGACAGCATGACGTTTTCCAGGGCTGTGTGGTCGGGAAACAGGTTGAACTGCTGGAAAACCATGCCGACACGCCGGCGCAGTCTCTCGGGCTTCATCGCCAGGATGCTCGCGCCATCGAGCAACACCTCACCACCCTTGGGCTCGACCAGGCGGTTGAGACAGCGCAGCAGGGTCGACTTGCCCGAACCTGATGGGCCAATCACGCATGTGACCGTGCCAGGCTTGACTGCCAGGCTGACGCCTTTGAGAACATCGAGATCGCCGTAGGCCATGTCGAGATCGGTGATGGCAAGACTGCCGCCCTTGAAGCGGGGCAGCGCGGAGCCGGCATCAGGGCCGGCCCGCGAAGGTGCACTGCCGGTGGTGCCCTCCAGTTCGCTCACTTCGGCAAGGCCGCTGATGACGAGGGCAGCCTTTTGCTTTCCGGCTCGCAGCGAGTTGTCGATGTAGTTGACCACATGGGTCAACGGCACAGTGATGACGAGATAGAAAACGCCGGCCAGAAGCAATGGCGAGAGGTTTCCCGTGACCACTGCCTGGTCCTGACCAACACGGAAAATCTCGCGCTCCGAGGCGAGCAGACCGAGGAAGTAGACAAGGCTTGAATCCTTGACGTTGCCGATGAACTGGTTGACCAGGGCCGGCAAGACGCGGCGGATGCCTTGCGGTATCACGATCAGGCGCATGCCTTGGCCGTAGCTCATGCTGAGCGCCCTGCAGGCCTCCATCTGCCCGCGCTCGACGCTCTGGATGCCCGAGCGAAAGATTTCGCCGATGTAGGCGCCGGCGATCAGGCTCAGCGCAAGAATGCCGAGCGGAAAGGGCGAAGGCCCGAAGATTTCACGGCCGATGCGGGCAAATCCCTGGCCGATCAGCAGGATGGTGACGATCGCCGGCAGGCCACGGAAAATATCCGTGTAGACCCGGGCGGGAATGCGCAGCCAGCGCGATTGCGAGATGCCCATGACCGCCAGGATCATGCCGAGAATGACACCCAGCACCGTCGAGGCGGCGGCGAGGATCAAGGTGTTCTTCAATCCGATCGTGATCATGCTGGGCAGCACGTCCGCCATGGCCTGCCAGTCGAGGAAACTGCGCCGCAGGTTTTCGAGCCAGTTCATTCGCCCTCCTTTCGGTTGCGCTATCCGCATCGTCCGCATCAAGGACGGTAGCCCGGGTTCGGCCGCCGGCATTAAATGCCGGCAGCCGGGTGCGGTTTACTTCTTGGGGAGATACTGGTCGGGCATCGGCGAGCCGGGGAACCACTTCTCGTAAAGCGTCTTCCAGGTTCCGTCCTGCATGGCCGCGTGAAGAGCGGAGTTCAGAGCATTGCGGAGCTTGTCGTTGCCCTTGCGCAGGACGAAGCCAGCCGGCGCGTCAAAGGAAGGTATATTGACCGCGACCTTCAGGTTCGGATAGCGAACGCCATAGTCCTTGGCGGCCTCGTAATCGAGGAAATGAGCAGCCACGGTTCCGTTGTTGAGTGCTGAAACGGCGGAGTTGTTGTCGGGGAACTTGACGAGATCGGTTCCGACGAAGTTCTTCGCCGCGTAAATTTCCTGGAGCGTGCCTTGCACCACGCCGAGGCGTTTGCCCTTGAGCCCCTCCGCCGACGTGATGGCCTTGTCGGCGGTAAGCACAGAGAGATAGCCTGCAAGATACCCGTCGGAAAAGTCGACGGTCTTCTTGCGTGCTTCCGTCGTGCCGATTGCCGCGACCGCTATATCAAAGCGCTCGTTGGCAACAGAAGGCATCAGCGCCGAGAATTCCTGGCCGGTGAAGATCACCTGGTCCGGCTTGAATCCAAGGCGGCTCGCGACGTTGCGGAACAATTCGATGTCGAAGCCAGTGAACGTGCCATCGGCCTGGGTGAAGGCGTAGGGTTTGGCATCGCCCATGGTCCCGACGCTGATTACTTTCGCATCAATAAGACCATAGGGATTGTCATCCGCGGAGGCCGCTCCCGAAACCAACCCGGCGCCGACGCACATCGCCATAAGCGCCATTGCGCCGGTCCTGACCGGCGACATCAACGATTTGAGAATTTCTGTCCTGCTCATGTCTTATCTCCACTCTGAAGGTCTGTTCTTATTGATATTTGCGTGGGGCTCGCCATCTGGCGCCTGACCGCACCCCGTCGCAGCATCCGCCGCGTCGTCATGACTCTTGGTCTGCCCTTTCAGAAGAGACCGGTCTCTTATTGCGTGAGACCGGTCTCTTTGGTAATCGTTATCGTCAGATTGACCTTCCGTCAACAACTCTTGTAGTCGTTCATCCGATGAAAAAAACCGCGCCCAAGACCCAGTCGATAACGGTCAGCGATGTCGCTCGCGCAGCGAACGTGTCGAAAGCGACAGCTGCGCGCGTGCTCGGCGGATACGGCGTCGTCAGCGACATGATCCGGGCCGATGTCATGGCTGCGGCCAAGGCTCTGGACTACCGTGCGAACGAGCTCGCCCGCAGCATGACGACCGGCCGCTCCGGCATCATCGGGGTGGTTGTCGGCGATATCGAGAACCCGTTCTTCAGCCTCGCGGTACGCGGCATCAGCGACGCGGCAAAAGCAGCCGGGTTCAATGTCATCCTGGCCAACTCCGGCGAAAAGATCGAGGCGGAAAAGGCAGCCGTGAAGTTGCTGATCGGCAAGCGTGTCGACGGGCTGATCGTCACGCCATCGGAATCGCGCGACATTGCGCATTTGCGCGATATCCACCGCTCAGGCCGACCGCTTGCCCTGCTGGATAGGGCGCTGCCGGATCTGGATGTCGATACCGTCACGATCGACGATCACGGTATTGCCATGCAGGCGACCCGCTGTCTGGCGGAAGCCGGCCACCACAACATCGCCTATGTGACCGCGGTCGATGCCGAAGGCCATGACTACCGCGATCTCGGGCAGATCTACACCTCGTCGGTCCGCGAGCGCATCGACGGTTTCCTCACCGTGTGCCGAGAGGCCGGACTTGATCGGCCAGAACGCTATGTTCGCCTTGGCGCAACAAGCCCCGCCGAAACGCGCAGGATTGCAGGCGAGATGCTGTCCGCGCCGGATCGGCCGACGGCGATCCTTGCCTCGGACAGCGTCATTGCGCTGGAAATCTTTAAGGTGATCCGCGAGCGCGGCCTGCGGGTTCCCGACGACATTTCGCTCATCACCTTCCATGATGCGGACTGGACGAGCGTCACCACTCCGCCCATTACCGTCATCGACCAGCCGGTTTACGCGCTTGGCAAGAGCGTCGCGGAATTGCTCATCCGGCGATTGAAGGGCGAAGTTCGACCGCCCGAACGGCTCATCTTGCCGACCGCCATCATTGAACGTGGATCCGTCGGCCCGCCCGCAAATGAAAGGCCGCAAGGGCGCCAGGCAAAGGCCTGACGGCGACACGACCCCATTGAAATACGCGAACGCAACAAGGCGAAGCTCGACGCACTCCCGCTTTCACACTTATGGGATCGATCAAGCCCAGCAAACACCCTGTTCGCAATGCTGCGTCCACCCTCATGGCGACCGGCACGTGCCGGCTCATGGTTTGAAGAGCGAACGCCCAGCCGCATCGAAGATGTGGAGATCGGCCGGGTTTGCATTCAGCCGCAGCTTTGCCCCACGCTTGACCTCGACATTGCCGGGCAGCTTGGTCACCAGCGGCAGGTCGGCGCGACCGGTGTCGACATAGACCAGCTGAACCTCGCCGAGCTGCTCGACATAGTCGACCGTCCCCTCGAACAGATAGTCAGCGCCGCTGGCGATGATCAGGTCTTCCGGCCGCACGCCGAAGCTCACCGCAGCACCCTTCGCCGAAGCAGGCGTTGCGATCGGTACGGTTGCCTTGCGTCCGCCGACATGGCTGACGACGGTCGGATTGCCGGTCTTTTCGATGGTCGCGGGCAGGATGTTCATGGCCGGCGAGCCAATGAACTGGGCAACGAACAGATTGCCGGGCTTCTTGTAGAGATCCATCGGCGTGCCGACCTGCTCGATATGGCCGTCCTTGAGCACCACGATGCGGTCGGCCAGCGTCATCGCCTCGACCTGATCGTGGGTGACGTAGATCATGGTCGTGTTGGGCATCGATTCCTTGAGCTTGGCGATTTCGATGCGGGTGGCGACGCGCAGCGCGGCGTCGAGGTTCGAAAGCGGCTCGTCGAACAGGAACACCTTCGGATTGCGCACGATGGCGCGGCCGATGGCGACGCGCTGGCGCTGGCCGCCTGACATCGCCTTGGGCAGGCGGTCGAGATATTTGGTCAATTGCAGGATCTCGGCGGCCTGACGCACACGGCGGTCGATCTCGGCCTTGTTCTCTTTGCCGATCTTCATCGAGAACGCCATGTTGTCATAGACGGTCATGTGCGGGTAGAGCGCGTAGGACTGGAACACCATGGCGATGCCGCGCTTCGACGGCGGCACGTCGTTCACCACTTCGCCGGCTATTCTGAGCTCGCCGGAGGTGATTTCCTCGAGCCCGGCGATCGACCTCAGCAATGTCGACTTGCCGCAGCCCGACGGGCCGACGAAGACGATGAACTCGCCCGACTTAATATCGAGGTCGATGCCGTGGAGAATGTGCAGATTGCCGTATGATTTCCTGATTTGCCGGAGGCTCAGATCTGCCATTGTGCTCCCCTCGATTGCGTGACGATGAGCCAGATGCCCCGGCTACTTCTTGCGCCTGCCTGGCTTCAGTGCCGCCAAAAGATTGGTGATCCTGCCCGCCTTGCGGTTGCCGATCTCGGCCTCGTTTTTGTGGCGCACCGCGGCGCGGACAAGTCTGGCGCCGAGATAACGCAAAGGCTCGGGCGGCAGCGACATGCGCCGCTCGATGCCGACCAGACCGCTTGCGCTCCAGCGATCCTTTCGCTCGAGCACGAGGCTGGCCAGAATGCGTCCGGCGATCGGCGTCTGCGCGATGCCGGTGCCGTTGAATCCCATGCCGTAGAAAATGTTGGGATGATCGCGCAGGTGATCGAAGACAGGAACGTGTTCAGGCACGCAGTCGATCGGCCCCGACCAGTCATATTCCATAGCCACACCACGCAGCGAGGGGTAGACCCGATGCAGCTCTCGCATATTGTCGCGGCCGTGCTCGGGGCTGCGGTTGAAGCTGGCGCCGAAATTTCCACTGAAGGCGACGTTGCCGCTGCCACGACCGAAGACCACCCTGCCCCCGACGGTGCGCTGGTAGTAGAGCACCTGGGCCTGGGAATCGCAGATCGAGGCACCGTCGCGCCAGCCGATGCTGTCGAGCAGTTCGGGGACGGCGGCAGTGGCAATCACCTCGCTGGCGACGACATAAAGATGTCGCCGCAGTTCCGGCAGCGCCGAAAGCCAGGCGTTGGCGGCAAGCACGATTTTGTCGGCCCGTACCGCGCCATGCGCCGTGCGCACCGTGCATGTCGTGCCGGGTTCGATGGCGAGGACCGGGCTGCGCTCGTGGATGATGACGCCGCGTGCCAGTGCCAGCTTGCGCAATCCGATGGCAAGTTTGGCGGGATGGACCGTGCCGGCAGTGGTCTCGACGACGCCGACATAGGAGGCCGATGAACCGGTGCGGCGTTGAATGTCCTCGGCTGTCAGCGGCCTGAAACGGTTTTCTGCAACAGCCGCCGTCAAGGCGACGGCGTTCTCCCAGGCGCCTTCCTGCGCAATGGAGCTTGCGGTCCACAGCCATCCGTCCAGCCTCAGGTCCATGTCTATGGTGCCATTTTGCTGCAGCGCCTTCAGCTCCGCGATCGATGCCACCGTGTCGGCGCAGAGCTGGCGCGCTTCCTCGAGACCGACGACCGCACTGATCTGGTCGATTTCGGCGAACCATGAATGGACCTGACCGCCGTTGCGCCCCGAGGCCCCCGATCCGCAGAGATCGGCTTCAAGGATGATCACCCGCGTTTGCGGCGCCAGTTCAAGGATCCGCAGCGCCGTCCACAGACCGGTATAGCCGCCACCGACGATCACCACGTCGGCGCGCTCGTCGCCTCGCAACGGCTCGGTCGCAGGGGCGACGGCAATGTCCTGCAGCCAAAACGACCGGTCAGATGCAAGCGCGACCGCAGGCTGCCGCAAACGAAGTGTACTCACGCTTGGGCTCCCTGCGCATCGACAATGAAGCTGGCATATTTGGCCGGCAGCCAATCGGGTATGGCACGCGGTGTCTGGGGAAACCCGCCAAGATGGGTGCAGGTCTGCGCCGCGGCGATCGACGCGCTGTGCAGTGCCTCCAGGGCGCCAAGGCCGCCGAAACGGAAGCCTGCGAGGAAACTGGCAATGAAACTGTCGCCGGCGCCACACGTATCCACGACATCGACAAGCGTTGCCGGCGCATGCACGACATTCGTGCCGTCGTCGAAGTAGGAGCCGCGGCGGCCACAGGTCAAAACCACCTGCCTTGCGCCGGCAGCCCTGAGCGCCCCGAGCGATGGCTCTATGGAAACATCGACATCGTCCGAGCCGGACGCAAACAAAAGCGGGACGCCGTTGAGGGGCAGCGCCAGATGGGCGGTCGATAGATCAATGCTGAACGGCACATGGTCCGCCACCAGTCGCTGGACAAGGTGCTTGTTGGCGTTGGTGCCGAGATGCACCCAGTCGGCCGCGGCGATGACCGCATAGTGCGCGGGCGCCGGCATGTAGTTTTCGCCGACACCGAAGGATTCGTGCAGGAACTTCCGGTCGCCGCATTCATCGCGCAGCAAGGTGACGGCCGTATCGCCGGGACGCCGTTCGACATCGTCCCGCGATAGGCCGGCACCTGCCAGCTCGGCAAGCACCACGTCGCCTTCGGGATCGTTCCCGACGGCCCCGAAATAGCGCGCGGACCAGCCGTTGCGCCGCCATTGCGCCGCAACATTCAAGGCGTTGCCGCCCACCGTCATCAAGTTGTTGGTCAAATAGACATCGAGGCAATTGTCCCCGACGGCGACAAGCTTCTTCGACGTCATGCCGGCACCGTTGCGCGATCGAGATAAGGCGCGATGGCGCCAAGGCAGCGTGTCCAGGCTTTTATCGGATCGAGCGCGTAGGAGCCGTTGCCGAACGGCTCGAAGGTGAACTTTCCGGCATAGCCGAGGCGCGCGAGTTCGCTGACATAATGGCCGAGCGGCAGCGTGCCCTCCCCCCACACCAGATGCCCGCCTGGCGTGCCATCGACCAGATGAACATGCGCCAGCCGCGAGCCGAACAGGTCAACATAGCCGGCCACGGTGTCGCCGGCCGTGGCCATGGCGACAGTGTCGAGCACGACATCGACGTTGCCGGCGCCCACCTCATCCAGCATTTGGCGCAGGCCCGCCGCATCATTGACGAGGTTGCTCTCGAACCGCTGCAACGGCTCGAGCAGGCAGCGCACCCCGTTTGCGGCGGCACGCCGGGCGATCTCGCCGATCGCGTCGACCGCGCGGTCCCATGCCGGTTGCCGGGGTTGGCTCTCGTAGCCCCGGCCAGGCGTCAGGAAGAGATAGCGGGCGCCAAGCGCCGCGCAGATTTCGGCCGCACGGCAAAACCGCTCGATGCTGTCCTGGCGCAGTGCGGCGTCTCCGGAGGCGATGTTGATTGGGTACAACACCTGCTCTGGGGTGAAGCACCAGGCCGACAGCTCGTTGTCGGCAAGCACCCGGCGAACGGATTCGACACGAGCGCCCGTAGCATGGAACAGGTCCAGATGCGGGGCAATCCCCCACAGCTCGATCTCGCGCATGCCAAAGTCGCGGATCGTCCTGGCGACCTCATCGAAGGGGATGTGCTGAAAGCTGAAATTGGCTCCGATCAGCTGGTGGGCAGCGAGCTGCGGCATGAAGGCTCCTTTCGGGAATTGTTATTTGCCGATGCCTTCGGCCAGGCCACGGATGAAGTAGCGTTGCGCGGCAAAGAACACGATCACGATAGGCAGGGCCGAGATCGTCATGGCCGCGAACACCACGGCGTAATTGGTCCCGTGGGTTGCCATGATCGACGTCAGTCCAACCGGCAGCGTCTGCACATCCGAGCCGCTCGTGAAGATCATGGCGAAGAGATATTCGTTCCAGGCGAACAGGACGTGCAGGATGACGCAGGAGATGATGATCGGCCGGCACAGCGGCAAGGTGATGCGCCAGAAGATCTGACCCTCGCTGGCGCCATCCATCGTCGCCGCCTCGTCGATGTCTTCAGGCAGATCCAGCATGTAGGCGCGGATGAGGAAGGTGGTGAACGGCACCCGGAACGCCGTGTAGAGAATGATCAGCGCCCAGTAGGTGTTGTAGAGACCGAGCGCCTGCAACATCTTCACCAGTGGAATGATCGCCACCGTGGGGCTCAGCATCAGCCCGCCAAGAACGATGGCGATAACCAGCGGCTTTGCCGGCATCTTCGTGCGGGTCAGGCCGAAGGCCGTCCAGGCGCTGATCAGCACGGTGCATATGGCCGAAGCGACGGTCACCAGCACCGAGACTGTTACATAGCCACGCACGCCCTGGTTCCACGCCTGCACGTAGTTGTTCCACGCCCAATGGGTGGGCAGGGAGAAGGGATCGCCAAAGATCTGCGCATTGTCCTTGAAGCCGCTCAGCGCCATCCAGATCAGCGGATAGATGACGACGACACCGAGGCAGACCAGGAACGAATAGAGCAATGTCCTGGCGATGACCGACCACACATTGACGTGCCGGCCGCGACCGGCTGCGATCGTTGCGCTCATAGCTGCACCCGGCGGCGCTTGGTGTACCAGAGCTGTGCCGCACCTGTGAGCATGGTCAACATGAAGATGACGGCGGCAATCGCCGCGCCATAGCCGAAATTGTCCTCGATAAAGGCCTTCTGGTAGAGCCACGTGCCCAGCACCTGGCTGCTGTTGTTGGGCCCGCCCGCGGTCATCACCATGACCTCGTTGAACACCTGGAACGCGCCGGTGATGGTGACGATGATCATCAATCCCGTCATTTCCCGGGTCAGCGGAAAGGTGATGCTCCACAGGCGGCGAAGCGGACCGGCGCCGTCGATCGTCGCGGCGTCGTAGAGGTCGCGCGGGATCTTCTGGATGGCAATGGCAAACAGCAGCGTCGAATAGCCAAAACCCTGCCATTGGCTCATGGCAATGATGGCATAGATGGCGGTGTGCTCATTGCCGAGCCAGGGCATGACGAGCTGGCTGAGACCAACACGGCTGAGGGCTGCATCCAGCAAGCCGATCTGCGGCTGGTAGATGAAATAAAACAGCAGGCCGGTCACCGTGATCGAGATGGCCGACGGCACGAAATACACCGCGCGCCAAAGGCGGCGCCAGCCATCGCTTTTCAGGTCCTCGATGATGGCCGCCAGCAGGAACGCGCCGAAGACCTGGAAGATGACGGAGATGATGGCGTAGAGGCAGTTGTTCCACAGCGCCAGCAACACGACCGGGTCATGCAGCAGCCGGTCGTAATTGGCGAGGCCGACACTGGTGACCTCGCCGGTGTAGATGTCCTGGTCGGTGGTGCTGACGATGAAATTGTCGACGATGGGATAGTAGACGAACCAGCCGATGAGGATGAGCGCAATCGCGGCCCACCGCAACGACAACAGATTGGCGAAGCGCGCCCGCCGGCTCTTTGGCCGTTGCGGCCTGGCGACGCCGCCAATCTCGGCGCCGGTGTCCACTGTGTCCCAGGCCCTTGACATGGTTTGCTTTATTTGGCCGCGGATGCGGCTTTGCGCACCTCGTCCATCACTTGCTCGGGCGTCATCGAGCCGCCCGCCAGCGCCTGCAGGCTGGACAGCCAGACGGCGGCGACGCGCGGTGGGTTGGCCGTATCCAGCCAGGGCATGAGGTATGAGGCGGCGTTGATATCCTTGAGGCCGTCGACCACAGCCGCGCTCATGTTCGATTCCGAGGCGCCGCCGATGGTGGCGCTCGGCTGGCCATAGGGTGGCGCGGAAAGCACCTGCGCGTTTTCCTTCGAGGTCACGAACTTCATGAATTCGATCGCCAGCGGGATGTTCTTCGACGCCGCATTGATCATGTAGCCCTCCGGCGCGCCCTCGATAGACTTGGGGTCACCCTTGGCGCCGCCGGCCACCGGCAGCCGGAAGAATCCGAAATCGGCGGGCTTTAACGCTGACTCCGGCGTGGCGGCCTGATCGAACTCGATGATCTCCTGGTAGTACATGGCCGACTGCGCGTTGGTGAAGGCCTGGAGAGCCGAGGCATAGGATGTGCCGTTGACGCCGGCGCCATCGGTGCAGCGCTCGACAAGCTGGCTGAACTGCTTGAGTGCTGCGATATAGCCCGGATCGCTGTATTGGGCGGTGGCCGGATCGAAGTCCCGTTCCAGCGTTGCCTGCGGCACGTTGTAGGCGAGCAGCTGGCCTGCAAAGTGTATTGCCGGCCAGGCCTCCTTGTTGCCGAAGGAGATCGGTGTCGCGCCGGATTTGCGGATGGCGTCGCAGTTGGTCAGCAATACCTCGAAAGTGGCGGGTGCCTTGAGGCCGAGCTTGGCGAAGATCTGCTTGTTGTAGCCCATGAACTTGGCGTCCTGGTAAAGCGGAATGCCATAGAACCTGCCGTTGTATTCGAACGCCTTGACGGCGGCCGCAGACAGCGACTTGCCCCACTCGGTATCGGGACCAATGACGGGCGTGAGATCAACGGCGCGATTGCCGCGCACGAAATTGCCGCCCCAGCTGCCTGTCCAGGAGAAATAGATATCGGGCAGCGAGTTGGAAGCGACCAGCGTCTTGGTCTTGCCCTTCACGCTGTCGTCGCTCTCCTGGATAAGTTCGACCTTCACATCCGGATGGAGCTTTTGAAAGGCCTGCGCCAGGTTGACGAAATAGGGTGACAGCTGTTGCAGCCCGAACTTGGTCAGGACCGACAGCGTGCCGGTGTATTCCACCTTGGCGGTGGGGTCGGCCGCGACAACCGGCGAAGCGGCGGAACTGCCGCCTATCGACAATCCCAATGATGATACAGCGGCCACCGTGACCGCCACGACTTGCAGCGAACGTTTCATAGATAGCTCCTTCAGAGGTGAGAGGGATCAATATTCAACGCGTTTGTAGTAGCGACGGGTGGTCAGCGGGTGGTTGCGCAGCACCTCGAGATGGGCGCTCAGCCGCTCGAGCAAGGTGGCGAGCAGAACCGGCGAGATCATGCCGCGGACTTTTGCGGAGATGCCCGGCAACTTGACCGAGGCCGCATCCAGCGTGCGAACGCGGTCCGTGTAACGCCTGGCGAAGTTCTCGACCCGGTCGGTCAAGGGCCGAAGGGCATCCTCGCCCTTGAACACGAAAACGCTGACGCCCGGCTCGACCAGCTCGAGCGTACCGTGGAAGAAGTCGGCGGCGTGCACCGGGCGGGTGCGAATCCACTGCATCTCTTCGAGGATGCACATGCCGTAATAGTGTGCCTGCGGCCACACCGAGCCGGCGCCGGTGAAGATGTGATAGGTGTCGTCCTTGATCGTCTGGGCCAGTTCGGCCGCCTTGTCCTCAAAGGCAGCCTTGGCGTCGGCAAGCAGGTCCGGCAGCAGTTTGAGTTCGGCGACAGTGCCATCAAAATCATCGTATTCGCCGCGCTCTTCCAGCAGGGCCAGGACGATCAGCAGCGTCTGAAGGTAGAAGGATTCCGACGAGGTGTCGTCTTCGGCGAAGTTCGTGAAATTGTGGTCAGCCTCCCGCGCGATCGGCGTATCCGAATGGCCGGTAAGCGAGATCGTGCGCACGCCGCGTTTTTTCAGGAAGGCCATGAGCTCGACGCCTTCCTTGGTCGTGCCCGACAAGGACGGGATGACCACCACGGCCTTGCTGTCGAGACCGGCGGGCGGATCGATCACGACCTGCGCCGGATAGGCACCGCTCACCGGGAATGTGGAACAGCGCTGCGCCAGCTCGATCGCTGGCAAGGTTAGAAGCTGCACGCCGCCGGTGCCCATGAAAAACAGCCGCTCGACGCCGTCCGCCCGCAGTGTGCGCATCAGTGAGCGGACCTCACCTGCGACGGCGACGGCCCCGCTTTGGATCTGTACGAAGCGGTCCCTATCGAAGTTCAGCATGACGTTTTCCTTGTATTCGCATGCGACAGGCCTCTGCCTCGCTTCAGGCATCGGTGTGCCGTCCAATTCGTTTTTCCGTTGTGAGATCGATCTCACAAGCAATAATGGGCACGCAATTTCGCCAATGGCAAGTCCTTGAGACGAAATTTTCCGGAAATGAGGAATCGCCGATTAGCGCATGGTACGCCGGGCAACCGATCCGCGCACGATCAAGCGAGTCTGAAATCGGGTACGCCGCGGTGCAATCTTTTTGCCGGCCAGCCGCTCCAGCAGGTATCTGGCAGCGAGCGGTCCGATCTCTGAGATGGGTTGCGCCACGACCGTTATCTGCGGATCGGTGAAGGTGGCGAGATTGAAGTCATCGAATCCAACCACCGACACATCATGGGGAATCGAGAGCCCCATTGAACGCAGGCCAAGAAGCGCGCCTTGCGTCATGAGGCTGTCAACCGTGAACAGTGCGGTTGGACGATTGCGCCGGCTGAACATGCGGATCGTGGCTTCGATGGCATGCTCGACGGTCGAGCGCGATATGCCGATGAGCGCTTCATCGATTGCGATCCCATGCGACTGGAGTGAGTTTTGGTAGCCAGCCAGGCGCTCCTGTGCCGTGAAGATGCGTGACTCGTCGCGCAGAAGACCGATTCGGTCGTGACCATTGCTAACGAGATAGTCCACTGCCTCGCGCGCCCCGCCCTCGTTGTCGACGACGACGCTGTCGCATTGCAGATCCTTTACCACGCGGTCGATGAGCACGATCGGTGCGCCTTCGCGTGCCAGTTGCACGATGTGCTCGCTGTCGGTCGCAGACGTTGGGGCAAGGATGAAGCCACGAATGCTGAGCGAGCGCAGGCTCTCAAGCAATTCTTTTTCCTGTTCTACATTCTCCTCGCTGCTGGCGATAAGGAGATTATGGCGGTGCTTGCGCAGTTCCACCTCGATGTCGTGAGCGATTCGGGCGAAGAAAGGGTTCTGTATGTCGCCCGGCACGAAGCCGACGATCGGCAACTGTCCACTGCGCAGGGCCTGGGCAACGAGGTTCGCCCGATAGCCCAGTCTTTCCGCCGCCGCCAACACGCGCAGCGCCGTCTCGTCACCAACGTAGCCATAGCTGTTGAGCGCCCGAGCAGCTGTCGCGCGCGATACGTTGGCTGCGGCAGCCACGTCTTTGAGAGTGATCCCCTTCTGCGTCACGGCTCATCCTCTTGCGACCTGCACATTGCGTCAGATCACCATCCCGGCTCGTATTGGCTGGCATCTTTGTGCGGCATATCGGCTGATTCGCAAACTGCGAACATAGCAGGCGCGATTTCTTGCGATCCTTTTCCACGCCTCGCATCTCTTCAATCCGTGTTGACGAGTGACGGGTTGGCGCAAGACCGAAGTCAGTCGCTGCCCTGTCGCACGGTCTCTACCGCCAACGACCCACCACGTCACCTCCGGGCCAGAGGACGGCGACGGCGCGCGCCGGGCCATGCAGATCGCGATTGCCCAGGCAGGGATTTCGCCACGCGAGGTTCGTCATCTCAATGCGCATGCGACCTCAACGTCTGTCGGCGACCTGGGTGAGATCGAAGCGATCAAGAGCGTGTTCGGGCGCGATTTCGCGATAGCTGTCAGTGCCACGAAGTCGGCGACCGGACATTTGCTCGGAGCGGCCGGTGGGCTTGGTGCGATCTTCGCAATCCTGGCGCTCAGGGATCAGGTCGCCCCGCCAACCCTCAACCTGGGCCAGGCCGATGCGGCCGGCGACGGAATCGACTTCGTCGCCAACGCACCCCGGCCCATGGAGATGGAGTACGCGATCTCCAATGGCTTCGGCTTTGGCGGCGTGAATGCCAGCGCCCTGTTCAGACGCTGGAACTAACCGGTGGCCAGACGTAGCCATGACCAACGCCCTTTGCCACGGCCTCTCATGCTTTTCCCAATCCGATCCAACGCAAAGAAGGATATGATTTCCATGAACAAGACCAATCCCGGCGTCGCCTTGGTGACAGGGGCATCATCGGGTATCGGGCGCGCTACCGCCGACGCCTTGCTAGGCGCCGGCTTTCGCGTCTTCGGAACCAGCCGTCGCACGGCCTCCCGGCAACCCGCCGGCGTGACCATGCTGACCTGCGACGTGACCGACGACGCGTCCGTTGCGACGTGACCATCACCGCCTCCACGGAAGGCGACAGCGTTCCAACTCGCGTTGGAAATCCGTGTTCCGAACACAAACAAAAAAGCCCGCCACCTCTCGGCAGCGGGCAGTGTAGGTCCCTAGGATCACCCCGCGGTAGCCAACGTACACCCGGCCTCCCCAAAAGGAAAATGTTAGATATTGCTGATGGATGATTCGCCGACTTGTTCGACTGAGCGCCTTTGGCTAGTGGCGAAGCGATCCCGGTCCTTGTTTATGGGCCATCAACTTGATGTGGTCGGCTGCTTCATCTGCGGTGTCAAAGGGCGTTGCTGTGGTCGTCCCATCAGCGGCCAGTATCACAGCCAGGAACGGAAGGCCGATCAGGGGCGGTGCGTAGACAACGAACGCTGGGCGGGCTTTTTCATCGCCCATTTAGCACGATTGTTGGCCAGTCGGAACCCGCTACCCCATTCACGGCAGCAGCGGGCGTGTCCAAAAGAGGACGTGCCGGGACGGGCGGTCCCTGCAAGCCATTAGCATTGCCTGATGTTCCATCAGAGGTGGGCCCGCACGCTTGGGGACGATGCGGGCCCGGCCGAGGGTTGGCTCGACCAGCAGCGCGCGGAGGCGCTGCCGCCATGGGAACCAGCCTTGAATTAGCAGGTTCCGCTGATCTTCAAAAAATGAGCCCGCCACCTTTCGCCGGACAATTTCCTGCGCAGATCATCTAGACTAAGCTTCATGTCTTGGTTGACATCGCGCATTCCATCAGCAGCGCTGAACTTGTTGACTCCGGCCTTCGGGAGCGCGTAAGTCGTGGCTCGCGCCCCCGCGTCCAGGGCGCGGTTTTTACCGACAGAGGTGCCAAAGTGGACGTCAAATATACCAATGCTCGTGAACACTTCTTCACTGCGATCCGGTCGTTAGCAGCCTCCACGGACAGCATTCAGGCGAGGCTGATTGAGGCAAACGTAAACATCCTGAACGTCACGATCGATGAATTCGACGGCGACCGCGAACTCAAAATCAAATTTGCAAAATTGCTGGACCTTCTGGCGATTGATCAGGATGACTTGGAAACGGTCGCCGTTGAGAACGCGGCGCACATGACTGACTTCGAAGCTGTGAAGGTTGCTGATCTGATCTGCGATTTCTATTACGAGATCACCTAGGTTCGTCGTGTGGCCACCTCGCTCTACACCAACCAGCAACCGACCTCAGCCCTCTCCAAGTAACAGTGACATGTAACCCCATGTATCTTGCTCTTGACGCTTGCCCCCGCTATGTTCGGGATTGGACGCGGTGTGGTCGACGGGAGATGGGGGCATCACTCGTACGGCCCGGGCTCAGGCAAGCTACCGCGTCCGCACGCTTTCCATGTAGGCCGTTACTGCCCGTCCGGGCGCTCCCGCCGAGCCGGCGGGCTTCCCGTTAAGACGAGATCAGCTCAGTCCGACGTAGCCGGACATGTCTGCTCGTGGCGGCGATCTGCCCTTCCCGAGAGAGGGTGACAGTTCATTCCGGAGACATGGTTACACTTTCGGCCCTTTGCAAGGAGAGCAAGGTGCCTTGGAAGGAGTGTAACGTCATGGAAGAGCGGCTGAAGTTCATTGCCCGGCTGCTGGACGGCGAGAAGATGGCGGTGCTTTGCCGCGAGTTCGATATCTCGCGCAAGACCGGCTACAAGATCCTCACACGCTACAATGACAGTGGCCTTGAGGGGCTGACGGATCGATCACGCCGACCCCCGCCACGCCAATCAGCTTCCGTTTCAAATCGAGAAGCTGATTGTGCGCCTCAAGCAAGACAAGCCGACCTGGGTGCGCCAAAGATACGCGAACGGTTGGCCCGGCTGTATCCTGACGTTCACCGGCCTGCGATCTCGACGGTGCATGCGGTTCTCGACCGCCATGGCCTGGTCGAGCGCCGCAAGCGAAGGCGCAACAGGGCGATGGGAACACCACTTTCAAACGGCTATCGGCCCAACGATCTGTGGTGTGCCGACTACAAAGGCGAGTTCATGCTCGCCGATCGGCGCTATTGCTATCCGCTGACGATCACCGACTTCGCCAAGAGATGCTGGCAGCGGTGCGCCGGCCTTGCCCTCAACGCCGTCCCATAGCGCCTGCCGCTTTCGGCAATGAAGGTGGGAGAGTTGAAATCAGCCGTTCAGCAGATCAGCGGTCTATCCGCTCGCATTCATCAAGTAGGCCACCAAGCTCCAGGCAGAGATCGACGCGGCCGAGGCTGTTGGCCTTGTCGTCAATCCCCATGCGTCGGTTGTAAGCCGACACGGTGTCCTTCAATTGGGACACCCGCCGGCCTTGTGACCGCTGGAATAGGCGAAACCCGCGATGCAAACACTTGCGGTGATTGCAACGGCGGCAGTCTTGGAGTTCATTGGCATTCTCGCCTTCGAATCGACTTGGGGAGCGATCAATGGAAGGACAGTTTGACTGAAATAGCGGCGCGGCTCCAGATGCTCTGGAAGGTTTGGGCTCCCGCAATCGGCCTCGGCGTTGCCGCCGCCATCGGGATGATTTGGACCGTTTATCTGCCGATAGTTGGGCTTCGCCATCTGCTCGGGTACAATTAGACCTAACCTCTATGGCCCAAAATTCTTAGCCTAACTGATGGCTTCACCTAGCACGCCACCCACCACAATGTCGCGCCGCGCTGTCTGTGTGGCGAGCCCGTCCACCGCCGCAACGACCGTTGGGTGATCGAGCACAAGCGTGCCCTTGGCTTGCAAGGCCCGGACGTGAACACCAACTGCGCCCAGCTAATTTAGCTTGCGGCGAGCTCAAGACCCACACGCAGGACTTGCCGAGGATCAGGAAGGCCAAGCGTCAGCAGGCCCGGCACGAAGGCACAAAAAAGCCGGCGCGAGGTTTTCAGACCCCGGCCGGCGTGTCGTTCGATTGGAAGGCTCGGCGGTACATCCAAATCCGAAACTCGCGGGGGGCCTGGCATGCGAATAGCCGGGACGTTGCGCTTCCATTAGCTTGAGCGCATATTTCATCGGCCTGTGAGCCTACCCGTAAGCTGGTTGGGCGGCGACTTTGGAGGTGAACCATGCCCATGTATCTCTCCCGATTCAGCTATACGCCCGAGACATGGGCGCGCTTGATCCAAAATCCCGAGGATCGACGCGTCGAAGAGACGATGGAAGCCCTTGGGAAGGCGAAGTCCATCCGGTATCGCCCGCCGGCATCGTAGAGGGCATCCCAGAGTCTAGCCAGCGCGCGTTCCGCACCCCCGCCGTTTGTCGACATCCTTCGCCAGATCCAAGACCATTAGCTTTGTCCTTGGCGGTCAGCCTCTCACCCCTTCTTCGCAAAAGCCCAGACCATCAGCGGGTATTCCTCGTCATTGCTCAAATCCCGCCACAGGCCGTAGGCGCGGACGGGGCCGCCGATATGGGCCTTGGCGCAGGCCTTGTTGCCCCAGCCGTGGACCTTGACGTTGGCTTCGGGGAAGCCGCCCTCGACCATCAGCTGCTTGAGGCCGGCGGGGGTCCATCTGTTGTAGTCGTGCGGCCTGGCGTGAACGCGAAACAGGAAAGGTGTCGCATCCGGATCGCTACCTGCTGTCCGCCTCGCCGTCGGCTCGAACAGGCCGCATCTTACCTCCGCAATGGGCGGGGCAATACTGCCGTCGGCGCGTTCTCACCACGGGCTCGACCCCGTTTTCCAATCGCTCATCCGGTGACCTGGAGCCAGGTTGAGGCAGCCATCCGTCCAGATGCCTTCACGATCGACCGTCCATTCAGGGCAGCCGTTAAAAAGGCGGCGTGAGCGCAGACCCCGCAAACCAAGATTCTCGCGCGGGGCAAAGACGGTGCCCGCGAACGATTGATCACATCATCCACTTGCCGGACGGTCGAGTTCAATCCAAGCTGGCGCATGATCACTCGGCTTTTCCCAGCCTCGCACGTCGGCGTCAATGCCGGCGTCACGCAACCTGTCCGAAAGTGATGGGCTGACCAGAAGATGATCCATCCGCAGGCCGGAGCTTCGATCGTAGCCGCCCTGGTAGGCGAAGTTCCAATAGGTGTAGACGCCTTTCTCCGGGTGGGTGCGGCGGACGCCATCGATCCAGCCGCCATCAAGCATCTGGGCATAGGCTTGCCGGCTCTCCGGAAAATAGACTGCATCGCCCAGCCAACGTCCCGGCACCACGGCATCGATCGGGGTGGGCACGACATTGTAGTCGCCGCAGAGAATGCTAGGGATATCTTCCCTGAGCAGCAGCTGGCCGTAGCTGATCAGGCGGTCGAACCAGCGCAGCTTATATTCGAATTTCGGCCCAGGAGCGGGATTGCCGTTAGGCAGGTAAAGGCAACCGACGACGATCCCATCGACCTCGGCTTCGAGATATCGCTGTGCGTATCATCAGGATCGCCCGGGAGCCCACGACGGCGCTCCAGCGGCTCTTTTCCACGAGCGAGTATGGCTACGCCGTTGTAGGACTTTTGCCCGTGCCAGATCGCGCCGTAACCGGCGTTCCTGATCGCCCCCGCGGGGAACTTCTCATCCGGTCTTCAATTCCTGAAGACACACGATGTCATAGTCGGTCTGACCGAGCCACTTGATGAGCACGGGCAGGCGACCGTTCACACCGTTGACGTTGAAGGTTGCGATACGGGTCATCAGGATCTCTCTCCAAAACCCTTCACGGTACTAACGTGAAAGGCTCGGCAATCGATCCCTCACCACGCTGCACAGGAAGTTGTCAGTCGCCATTGTAGGACTTTGCGGCCTCGCCAATCCGTCGTCAAAATGGTGGGTTTCCTTGACCCTTGGCATTTCGACCCCAGGATGCAGGGAAAGGTAGGAAACGTAGTGAGGTAGTCCGCCCTTTTTGCGAACTCACCACAAAGTAGTCGACTTGCGAGACCATACGCGCTCATGCTTGACAACGGATTTGACGTGAAGCCGAGCGACGTCGATTTGTTCAAGTAGAAGAAGCGGGCGTAGATAGTTTCACGGCCGGCCAAGGTGTGGGCGAGCTTCTTTGTCACCCCTAAACCGCTCAGCAGGAATTCGCCCGCATCGCGATCGGCCGCGGGACTGGCGAACAGCTGATTGGCTTGGGCTTCTCGGCGGTGCGCCGTCTGCCGACGCAACTTGGCGGCTTGTCATGTCTCTACGAACAACTAACATTCCGGCGCCGGCCTTGCATGGAAGCTGCCTTGCGAACGCGTTTGCGTTCGGCAATATTCAGCTGGGGTATTGTATTTCATTGAGATGGCCATCGGTGCCCCGTCGTGTCGCCTTCGTCTGCATAGCATGAACCTGAACTCGGCATCAAATACTCGGGGCCGGCCTTCTGCCAGCCACGCGTACATGACGCGGCGCTCCTGATGGAAGCAGTGCGTACTCAGATAAATATATCAGTCCTGGCTCGACGATCCATTCCCATAACGCGAGAGATTTCACATCGAAGCGACCGTCAGTGAGACGGGGAGCAATACCCATGTAATGATACCGTTGCCCGAGTGTGTCCACAACGACGGCGAAGATAGGTTTGCCCGCAAGGGACCCCACAATCTCGCATTCGCTAGGCGCGACTCTTTCCGCTACGGAAAGTATAAACCCATCGGCTAGGTCCCTGCCCGGCTCTTCACCCAGCCCAGTGATTTCGCGCGTTGTCGCTTTCCAGCCCATTGCCTTCTCACTCGCGCAATGCCCGCCCCATTGCCGCATAGACCGGAGCGCTAAGATACTCCCAAGCCGACCTCGCTCCGGTTGCGATCATGACCTGCGTGCCCATCCCAGTCTGCAACGCTGGACCTGCTTTCAAGGACTGAGGGCTCAAGATGATTCGAGCCGAATAAAAAGCCCGCCCGGTCCGAGAGTCTATCAGCGTGTTTGCTGAAAGGGTGTGAACGTCGCCGATCATTGGGCGCTGATAACGCCTGCTGACTGCGCTGAGCCAAACGGTCGCAGGGAGCCCTACCTTCACCTGGTCTACGTCCAGGGGATCAATGCTTGCGATTACTACGAAGTTATCCTCAAGGGGCACTATATCCATCAACGCATCGCCTGCAGCTATCACGCCCCCGATCGTGTGCACCTTCATCCCCACAATGGTACCCGCCATGGGCGCGCGTATTTCGGTTCGCATCCTCACGTCATCGGCAGCAGCCATCCGCTGCGCGGATTCATATATTTTGGCATGCGCCACCCCCAGCTCCTCGACAATGTCGGCAGCTGTGGATGCGTTAAGTTCAGCGATCTTAAATTTCGTTTCCTCCATTTTCTGCCTGGCGACTCCAATCGACGCCATGTAGCCGCTTAAGGAACCCCCGACATCTGCCTTTTCGGTCTCCAGATCTATCAGGCGCGTCCTCACTACTAACTTCTTTTCATACAATGCACGGACATCGGTTAACTGCTCCTCGATAAGTTCAAGTTTTTTGGCAGCAGCTGTCACCTGCCCTTCAAAGCCTTTTATCTCCATCTGCAAGCTCCCGGTCGTCTGCTGCAGCAGGGAAAGTCTCTCGCCAAGAAGGGTTCGGCGCGTACGAAAGATGCTCTCCTGGCCCGAGATAGCATCAGCTGCCAGTTTGCCGGGCTCTTTTAGCTCAGACGGAATTTCGATTGAGTCCTTTCCGTCTCGCTCGGCGATCAGACGCGCCTCGGCAGCCTTCGCCTCGTACCACTGCGCCTTAATTTCGTTGGCAGCGGCTGTCGAAGCAGTGCTCTGCAATCGCACAAGGACCTGGCCTGGAGATACGCGCTCGCCCTCTTGAACCATTATTTCGGACACGATCCCGCCTTCGAGATGTTGCACCGTCTTAACATTCGAGGCCACCTCCACTAACCCGTTAGCCACGATAGCGCCCTGAATGGGAGCAGCGACAAGCCACATGCCGGTCAGGGTCGAAAAGGCCGCGATTATAACAAAGCCCAGGATAACGAAGCTCCTGCCGAACGGCGCGGGATCTTCGCCGGATTGTTTGGTGCCAATGACGGGCGATGCTGTCATTTGACGCTCCGTAAATCGGCTTTCTCGGGACGACCCCGACGCTCCGAAGGATCGGTGAGTTCAGGCGTGCGGCCGCCCAGGATCAGCGTCCGGTCCACAAGTCCGGCAAGGCGATTCGACTGCCCCGACATGGTGACAACGACCGAGCATCCCGATTCTTTCATGAGTTTTACGGCCGCTTCAAGGGTCCTTCTCGAGGAACCGTCTAAATTGGCGAAAGGCTCGTCCAGCACAACAATTCTCGGCGCGCGAAACAATGCCCTGGCAAGCGCTATTCGTTTCCGTTCACTGCCGGACAGACCGACCGAGTCATCAAGCACAGTGTCGTAGCCTTGGTTCAAGCGAATAATAACGTGGTGAATGCCAGCCATTTTTGCCGCGGAAACCACGTCGTCGATGGAACTCTTTTGAAACCGGGCAATATTCTGTGCGACTGTTCCCTCGAACAGTTCGACTTGCTGTGGCAAATAGCCGATAGCTTCGGATCTGACGGAATCCGGAAGCCGGGTGACGTTCATGTCACCCAGTCGGACCTGTCCGGTTCGAGGCTTGAGCAGACCTATCAGAAGGCGAGAGAGTGTGGTCTTGCCGGTGGCAGCGCGACCGACGACCAGCAGCAACTCGCCCGGCGCCAGCGAAAGGGACAGCTTCCTGAACACGTCCTCCCGGGATCCCGCATGTCTAAACGCAATTTCATCAAGAATTAATGTGCCACGCGGAGTTCCCGGCATCAGCGACGGTTCGCCGTCCGACGGCTTGACAAGTTCCGCCTTGATCTTGGCATATCCTTCGCGCGCTTCTCGAAGGCCTCTGAGTTCCCCAACCGCTTTACCCACCATTCTGTAAGCGAAGTTGGCAATAAGTCGGGCCGCAAATAAGCCACCGAGCGAGGCCTCGTTGTTAAGGAACAGCCATATGCCGGAGGCCAGCAGAATAATGTAGAGGCCACGGTTAAGCACTCGGATTGCGGCATCAAGGCTCGATCCCCACGCATTAAGCCGGTCTCGCTGCAAGAAGCCGTCCACACGGTTCCTGCTCCAACGGCCGGCGATTGCGTCCGCCATTGCGAAGGCACTGACAACGTCTTTGTGCCTTTCCGCGGAAACGAGCACCTCTTTTGCCTGCTTGACGGCATCGCGTTCAGCTTGGCGGGGTTCTCGTGTGAGCTTTTCCTTCAACAGGCTCATGCAAACCAGCAAAACGGTGGCTGCCGTCGCAATAAGACAGAGAACCGGATGAATGAAGTACACGCACAACAGGAAAATGGGCGCCCAAATTACGTCCAACCAAGCAGACAACCCGCGTTCGACAAAGCCGGAGACCTTCTCGATGCTCAGCAGAAGCGGCGGATTGGCGACTCCTGACGTCAATCCGGCTTTCACCGACTGGCTGGTCAACTGATGCTCGATCCAGACTCCCCAGCGAGAAAGCATGCGGCGACGAATAGTTTCCAGCGCGACACCAGCTACCAGCGCAAGTAAGGCAGCAGAGGTCAATATAACAAGGGTTTCCACACTGCGGCTGGAGATAACTCGATCGAATATTTGTATGAGGTAAAGCGGGCCGGTAAACCGGAGGGCATTGATGAACACGCTAAATGTCATGACAGCGGCGAGACCGGGGATCGACCTTCGCCACATGTCGCTGAGGGGCGCGCTAAATCGCCGCCTGCTTCGCATGTTCATCAGCACACTGTCTTTCACGCCCGTCCTACGCTCGTATGCCTGTCAGGCTCGTTAAAAATTCCGGAAAAATTCATAACTCTCGCGTCAAGGTCCTCTTGAGCATTCACCTCGCTTGGTTCAAGTCCGATTTGTACGGCCGGCTCAAGCAGACGTAACACCCGGCCGCCTCCCAAAGCCGGCCAAGCTTCATTCACCAGACTGGACATTTGACTTGCCGGCAGCGGAGGATACCCGAGTGCCTGCACGATGCCGCTTATCGATGACTGGAGTGCACCATGACTTTTCGCCAACACAGCCGCCTCTATAAGTTCTGCCGGCGCCTGCACAGACATCAATTTGGGGATAGAACTTTTGGTCCGTCGCTTGGGGAGATTGACCGAGACGCTTCCATATGGGCTGGGCCAAATTGCCAGGTTGCTGTAGGCACCGTCTCCCAGCTCCGCGAGTATCAATTCACGCGCGACCTTCGCCAAGAAATCGATCCGCAGTTGGTGAGAGTGGGCACGATCCTCACCATCCGGCAGAGTTGTCTCCGATGATTCAGCTATACGGCGAAGATACGGGTTATTGCTCTGCCCATTAGACAACTTTTCTGCAGCCCGGACTCTCAACACCGGGTTCAGTGCGCCGTCCTGGAGTTCCCATGGAGAATAGACGTGCAGTCCGGTGGCCTCCTCAGCCTCTCTGACGCCGAGCGGCGAACGGCCAATTCTGCCACTGATGGCCAACACCTTGTGACCGGCGGCTCGCAGTGTATCAACGCCACACTTTGCTCCCATCGCATCGTAGGAAGCGAATATTGTCCCCAAAGCCATGCTACGAAACGATTCAGCCAGAATTAGCTCTGAGGTTTCCTTCTGCTGCAATCCGTCGGCGATCTCGATGACAGCAACGTCACATCCGGTCTCGGCTGCATGATTTAACAGGCGGAAAGCGCCCTTTTCAACCAACTCAACCGGCGCAAGATACGTTGTTGCAAACCCTGCATCAGTAAAGTCAAGAACAACGTCCGCACCAGCGTCTCGCACAATCCAGGTGTCACCGCCGGACCCTGTACCGGTGATTTTCAATGCAGCAACCTTAAGCCCCAACTTCTTGAATCCTCTAACCAGCGACGTGGCCGTCAGCGTCTTTCCGGCATTCATAGAAGTTCCAAGGGAAAGAACGATTGGTAAGGAAGGGCGCAAGTCGTCGGAGCTTACCTTATAATCCCACACGTTTAGCCGGCGACCGAACTTATCGCCGATCAGGCCGAGGGGGGTAATCTTTGTTGGAGGAGCCATCCGATCATGCCTGGAGAGCTCGCAAGCAGCGATCCCTCCCCCAGCTACCAAGTCACACGGCCCAAGATCGGGCCCAATTGTGGCCTCGAACTGGTCGGGTGCGTATCGGTTTCCATAGCAGAGGATTATCTCATCCCCGGGAAACATAATCGCCTTCCTGCCATTGATGAGCTCCAACCTGCTATGGTTGCCGAGTTCGTCCACTCGAGCCAGGACAAGGTCTCCTGCGACAGGCTGTAAAGACCCATTTATGAGCGTGCGCATATGAGAGGCCGCGACGCGACGAGTGGCGAATGCACGCTTGGCTTTCTTCATGCGCCCGCGCTGAATTCTACAAACAGACATGATAACACCCCAACGCTACTGAAGTTTCACAGACATTACTTTTTTTGTTAAACTTTTATTTAATTTTGTTTAGGCTCATTCCAAGCCTCTGCTGTTTTTTTTCGTTGCGTTAATCATTAGCTAACCATAATATAACGGCGGGTTGCACGCAAGCACGATGAGGGTCTAGACCTCCAAGGCCGGACCGGAAATGTGAATTCTGGGATAATGCGGATGGTTAAAGCATGCCAAACCGAAGAGTTGGGTCCATTTGAGGTAGCCGGTTTCAAGACATTGTCCGGGCTCAACATGTATAATGCAAATACGGTTGTTAAATTAACCCTGAATTTAGGTCAGATGGCGACCGCTCGCGTTTCCAGTTTTTCTCCTACGGCCCGCTCCGGGCTTTATGAACTGTTCCCGCAATGTGATCAGGATGTTGTGGTGCCCTCGTATTTGGCAGATGCAATCCTGGCTGCGGATCTTGAGCTTCGCCGCGCAATGAATTTCTATTCGTTTTCGATGGAGTCATCGCGGGTGAGCGGTCCGGACGAGGGCAATCCCGTGATCGTTTGGGAGTCTGACGACCCGCAGATGTCGCGCGCGGCTGCGGCGGCTGTCATTGAGGCGGTCGGAGAGGCCGCACGAGACGGGGATGCGTCAGCGAAGTATTCCGTTGCCCGCGAACTGAATCTGGAAAGAGCAAAGAAAAGGCGTCTTTCAAATTCGACCGCTGTTCTGGTCGCCGCAGCCAAGAGAAATCGAATCCCCTTCGAGTTTGTCGCCCGCAATCACCTCCGCCTCGGCCAAGGTAGGCATCAGAAGCAGCTTTTCTCCACGATATCGGGATCGACGTCGTTTGCCTCGGCAAAGGTGGCCTTGGACAAAAGGCTGGGCAACAGGCTTTTGGCGCAGGCAGGCATACCGGTACCTCGCCAACTTACTGTCCGCAGCAAGGCAGAGGCAGTCGCCGCCGCTAAACATTTGGGTAGGACGGTTGTAGTTAAACCCGCTCAAGCAAATCAAGGGCGCGGAGTTACTGTCAAACTACGGGGACGACGCGCCGTCGAGGCAGCGTTCGACATAGCCCAATCGGAGCGCTGCGGGGTGTTGGTCGAACAGTTTGTCGCTGGGCCCGAATATAGAGTGACAATTGTCGATTTTTGCGTCGTGGCGGCGGTCCTGTGTTGCCCGCCCGAGGTAACCGGTGACGGCGAAAAGACTCTGCGCCAGTTGGTTGATGAGTTAAATCGAGAACCCGACAGGGACGGGAGGCGTCTATCGCGTCTGGAAGTTGACGACGAACTTCTTCGGCACCTGGCCCACCATCGTCTTTCATTGGCGTCCGTGCCCATTGCTGGGCAAAGGGTGGTTCTGCGACCGAACGGTCATCTCGCACGCGGCGGTGTCCCAGTCGACATCACCAACTCCGTCCATGCGGATAATCAGAAGTTATGCGAGCGCATTGCCAAGGTCATAGGCCTCAGTATTGCCGGAATAGATCTAATCATGCCCGACATTGCGCAATCTCACAAAGAGGTCGGCTGCTCTGTCATCGAGGTGAACGCACGACCAGGGATCGAGTTTCATCTTTGGCCGCGGGCCGGCACGGCAAGAGATGTGAGTGAAATAATCCTGGCAAATATGTACAGCGATGCAAAATCATCCGAAGTCGCTACCGTACTCGTTATTGGCGACCGGCATACCGGCATGGCGGCAAAAGCAATCGAGCATAGATTACATGCAGAGGGACGAAGTACCGGCCTTCTGTCTAAAAGAGGAGCATATATCAACTCCGTTCCGCAAGAATTTGCCCAGCGAATAAATCCGCAGATGTTGGCCAGGGATCCTTCTTTGGAAGCCCTTATTTACGCGGCCTCTCCGGCAAGAATCTTGGAAAATGGGCTTGGTTTGGGCACTTGCCACGCCATTTCCTTGACGGTGACCAACGAAGAGAATCGCGGAAGCCTTGAAGTTCTGGCCAAGACGGTGCTGAATCACGCCAACCGCGGATATTTCATCGTTGACAAGGAAGACATTGTTTCAAGGCACGCATTGTCGCGCATGCCGTCTGAAAAATTAATTCTGACAAGCACCGACACTGAGCTTGGGTCTGACTTGAGAAGCCATCTGCAAGGCGGCGGATTGGCTGTCTCGCTGCGATGGAGCACCGACGGTTCCGGCCCTAAAATGGCGCTTGTGTCGGTCTCTGGCGAGCTTGTGGCGGAACCTGCCACCTTTGCGTCGCGGTCCCCGCAGCTCAGGGGCGCAATGCATGCAATGGCGGTTTCATATCTGGCAAAACGGGATGGCTGGTTCGATGAGGCAGCGTCCCCACTTTCTAATCAGTCCCAAGCGAACGCAGTTCAACCGCAGAGAGAAGTGTCTCTGCTTGAGTAAAGGGAGTAACGCTTATGAATACTGTTTCAGTGACTACCACACCAAACGTTTCGGAAGGTGATGCAGCCGCACTAGTTGCCCTAACTCTGCAACGCTAGAGGAACAAGACGGGGGAACCCCGTACTCGCGTAAGGATGTCCTACAAAACTTTCAGGCGCCTGACCGGACGGCGCACCGGTGGCGCGAAGTTCGTCAGAGAATTCTCCGCAGAGATGGTGAACCTGGGTTGGCTGATGGTCCGAATGCCGTCGGCGTTGGGTTTCGTGCGCGCGACGTCCGTCGACAAATGGCCCCGCACAAAATCGAACTTGGTGGCGAAAGAACTCAAACTTATTGACGATGGAGCTTTGGAGGAGGCTTTGAACATTGCTCGGCAAGAACTGGGTGAACCCGGTCAGGCGGGCATGTCACTAAACGGTCATAGCGCGCCTGTTGTGAAAGGACCAGCTGCGAAGGACAGGTAGGTAACGTTTGCAGCTTAACACCAGCAGGCGACTGGCTTCGGAGTACGTTAACTTGGGCGGACGGCCGTGCTAGGCAACCGGGGCGCGAGTTCGGCTGGGAATAACCCTGCGATGTTTCACACGCCAGTACTTGAGTTGACGCGGGTGCTCATTAGCCATCCGGTGCGCGCTCATCTCACACTCGCCGCCCCGCGTCGACAACGGGGTGGAGTGGAGCTGCACCATTTTGCGCAATATAAGTTTGCCGTATCGGTGCTCGACACAAGAAGAACAGCTACTTATTCGAGGGATTCAATATGGCGACTGGCTTCGTCTACCTTTGGGAGTCCTGCGACTCGGACTTCACTGGTGGCCGCGTGCAACTAGCCGAAGTCGAATTGCCTTATCTTTACCAAGATGCCGACAGGCAACGACTGCGCGGGCGGTACGTCGACGTAATCAGCCATCAAGGCGTGAAGGCGCCCTGCCCGTCAGGTTTAAATGGCGCTGCCTTGGCCGGGCCGGACGGTAACTTTACGTTCAAACCGTTTGGCGGTGGAAGTTGTTATGGTGAGCAGGAAGGCCGTGACGCAGCCACGCATTTCGGCCAGGTCAACGTCTATTACCATGTATCCTTGGTGAGCCACCGCGTGAACGAGGTGCTTCGTTCACTTGGCGCGCGGCCCTTGCCCAAGGTCAGAGCTATCGTCAATGCACAACAGTTAAAAAAGAAGGGAAGCCCTGAGGCCATCCGCACGGTGGTACCGATCAGGGATACTAAGTACCGGTACCCTGCGATAATGGAAAATCTCGATGATTTTTCAATCCCCCTCTGCGGTGAACTGCTCTTTGGCCCGGGCCGCGAGGTTACCACGGAAGGGTGGCTGCCGCGGATTTCGGGCGGCGCTTATTTGTGCGATCCATCCCACGATGCCGGCATCATATACCAGTCGTTCGGACTTCATGTTGTGCGCCACACCGCCGACGTGCAGGCCGACAGCTTGCATGCTCCGCGGGTTGCATTCAGCAGACCGACCGCCCTTGAGGTCGCGGCGAGCATGTACTTGGCGGGCGCAATGCTCTCTACCCCATATATCTCGAGCTGGCATGTTCTTCACGATGCCGAGTTCGTGCCAGCGCACAGCCTCGCCAACGACGCCCAAATAGACGATACCGAAACAGCGCCGCAAGAGGCTCTCGTCGCGCAGGCCGTCGCAGCGGCATTATGGGATCTGCATAAGGCACTTCCTCAGGACAAATCTGTCTGCATGGAGTTGATCCTTGGGGCCCTTTTGCACCTCGGGCGGCTTTCTGACAGCCCGTACGCACCTTCCCGGATTCCAACCAGAGCGATCAGATCATCGGCACGAAGTTTTGCCTCGTGCTTGCTTCATACGGACCAAGTAAGGTTCGGCGGCTATCACGAAGAGCTGATCCGAAATGTCCTCGAGAGGCGCGGGATAGGCTTTAGTTCATACGTGACTAGTATGTTGCTGGCCCCCTTGGTTCCGCCTCTCGCCTATAGCCTCAGGGAGTCGGAGGCAGTGCGGGGGCATGTTGCCAAAATTCGCGATAAGTTCGCGGAGGTGATAATTCCGGATGATGTTGATCTAATCGACCCGGACAAACTCGAGTCATTCCTATTGTCATCCGGCACCGCCCCGTACCACCTAGCAGCGGTCGGAGATGTGATGACTGGGATGCGGATGCGGCATAGAATCCGCAGGTTCGGCACAGACTATGCCTTCGCATGGGTCAGGCCGGTCTTTAAGCGCACGGCCCTGATAACCGGGAACCTGGAAGGGCCATTCTCCAGCGTCACTGAGAAGGCAAATACCACTCGAAACTATTCATACAAAGTCGATCCCCGAACGGTTTCTGTCCTGCGCCGCGCCGGTTTTGCTGCAATGACCATCGCGAACAACCATATTCAGGATTGTGGCCGCGATGGCGTTATCGAGACTTTAGATACCTTGGAGAGACACTGTATCAAGCCGTACGGTGGCGGAAAAAACCAGGACGTTGCGCACAACCCGGCGATATACGATGGCACAGATATTCGCATCGGGCTGCTGGGTTATTACTGGAACCGTCGAACGGCGGCTCGTAGCGATCTCCCAGGGTCGGCACAGGATCTGCCCGACCTGGTGGAGCGGGATCTTGCGCGACTGCGTCCGCTGGTCGACCGGATCGCCGTGATGGTACATTGGGGTGTGCCTTACCAGCGCGAACCCACCGAGGAAGACCGTGTCAAAGCACAATTGTTCATTGACTTGGGCGCCGACGCGGTAATTGGACACCACCCGCATATCCTTCAGCCGATAGAAATATATAAGCGCCGGCCTATATTATACAGTATTGGAAACTTTTCTTTTGGATCAGGTAACAGCAAAGGTGAATCTATATTGCCTTGCTTTCGTTTCAGACAGGAAACAATAAACTTGGACATCTTTCCAATATACGTCCAAAACAGAGATCCACGTCTGGATTATCAACCTAAGATAATGGGAGGGAATGCCGGGCGAGCTACAATCGACCGGCTGATTAACATGTCGCCTAGCCTGATCGGTGCGATTGACGAAATTCAAGATCGTTGCTTGAGAATATCAATACCGTCCCTCTGAGATGTTCATGTGTCAGACCGCATCAACTGGCAAGATCACGTAATGTCCTTGAAAGCGCTGAGTGCCGCCTGCTTTACGCTAGCAGAACCTTGCCTACGCAAAGGCCCCAGTGGCTAGGATCGAACTTGCGGGTAGCAGGAATATTCAGACGCCTGTCAGATTGGGAGACGGTGAATTTACAGCGGGGCTTGAAGCCCTTCGGATCGTCAGCCCACTATATCGGTCTTGAAAGCGACTGACAGATAAATGGACATGGAGGAGACTTGGCTGAGCGAGCCGTTTTAGGAAAGGAGATTCCCGCCAGTCCGTGATGCGAAGACGAGCGTGAGACGACTATTCGAAGTCGAGATGAGTGCCACTGCGATCATTCGGCGAACAGGAGCGGAAATGAATCCTTGGGCGAAGGCTGAGCTGGCGCAGATTACCGGAGGCACGTGGGAGGGCGACCTGCCGGAAGCCTGGACGACGGAACGTATAGCGTTTTGGGACGCCTTGGTCTGCCCGGGTGCGCTTGTGATCCCACATGTTAGCACGTACCGATACGGCGTGGACAAGTTAAAGATCGAGCGAGACGCACAACGGGGGCTCGCACTCTTCGTGGACGAAGAGTTCCAATCCGACAACGAAGAATTTCCGTTGCTACGGGTCGCCTCGGTCCGCATCGCCATGCGGCGCCTAGCCGAGCATGCGCGAGCAGCCTACAGCGGCCGCCTCATCGCAACGAGCGGCAGCGTCGGGAAAACCAGCACGACGGCTATGATCAACGCCATTCTCACCGCCACCGGTCACCCACAGTTTCCCGGAGGGAACTTCAATACCGTCTCCGGCGTGCTCGGTCTCATCGCTAACCTTCCACGCAGTGGTATTCATACAACCGAGGTATCCATTGGATTTTTTCGACGCCTCCAAGACCTGTTTGCGCTCAAGCCGCACGTCGCTCTTATTACCTCTATCGGTGACGCCCACCTCGAAGAGTATGGATCGCGCAGGGCCATCGCCGAGTTGAAAGCTCGCGTGTATGATGTTGCTGAGGGCGGAACAGCGATTGTCCCTCGAGATTCAGAGTATTTCAACTACCTTCGCGAACGCGCCCTGTCGTTTGGGGCAAGAGTCGTGTCGTTTGGCGAACATTCCGAAGCCGATTACCGGCTCGAGACCTATTCGCCTGGAGACAACATGGTCAGCGCGGTCCTGAAAGGCAAATATCGCCGCTACAAAATCCGCAATCCTGGACGTCATATGGCGTTGAACAGCCTTTGTGCCCTGGCTGCGGCCGATTCTCTTGGTCTTGATTTGCATGTTGCGACCAATGCCCTGGCTGTGACGGAAGCTGTCCACGGACGGGGGGAAGTCATACGTATTGCCCTCGCATCGGGTGAGGTCCAAATCGTCAATGAAGCCTACAATGCAAATCCTACGTCTGTAGCCGCCGTGTTGGCGGCATTTGCTGAGCAGCGCCGTCCCGCGGGCGGCCGAAAGCTTGCTCTCCTAGGGGACATGCTGGAACTCGGGCCGATGTCGGCCAAATTTCACGCCAGTTTAGCGGAGCCAATCCTCGCGGCTGACCTCGATATGGTGATGACGGTCGGAGAGCAGATGAGATATCTCCGCCGTACGCTACCGGAATACCTCTTGGGCCCACACTTCGCGACCGCGGACAACGTCTTGGCCGGACTTGCCACTATTTTGCGGGCAAACGATATCCTTCTTGTGAAGGGTTCAAATGCTGTGGGTTTGAATGAAATTATAGTTTCCTTGGGCCGGCAATTCAGATCCCATCAATGATATTCGACTTAGAGCAAGATGATGAGTAGTAGCATTTCAGCCTTTGCCTGATGATTGCGTAACGCATGGGATATACGCAAAGCAGACCGCCGGAGGACACTTGGTGTCGCTGCCCAACTCATCTGCTCACGTTGAGCCACGAATTTAAAATCTTTTGCAAGGATCGAAAGTCGGGAGATGACCAAATCGCGGCTACGACCGCAAACCGAAGCGTGGTGAGATGGGAGCTTGATTTCGTAGATACCACCAACCCAAATCATCTTTCCTAAGTCTAATTTGCTTATCGAAAGAGCCCGGCACTGTCGCGCGTTTCCTTAGTTCGGCTAAGACTAATGCTGCTTGACCTGCATTTACAGGGCGCGTGCGGAAATTTGTGACACGATTGTCGCAAGCCACCGGATACAGTCGCAATTCCGCTTGCCCCGGACCTAGATGCAACTGCGCAATGAGACTGTATGGGAACCCACTCTCCTCCGCATATCGGCCCGGAGCATTGTAAACGAAGTTACCCAACGAGCAAACCAACGTTCCCTCATTGCAAAACTCCACCTGCTGGAGAGAATGGGCTCCATGCCCGATGACCAAATCCACCCCGGCATGCATCGCTTCTTTCGCTACTGCGAACATCTCCCGCGTCGCCCAGCGATAATTCTTGGCACCGCCCCAATGCGGCTGAAACACAATCATTGCATCAGGAAATGCGACCCGGTAGCGTCGCACTAGCTCGGGCAAGAGATGCAAGAAACCCTTCCCAAACCCAGCCACCCCCGGCGTGGTTGGTCCAGCATAAAATTTGAAATTCTGATCGTAGTCTGCGCGGTACTCAAAAGCCGAAAACACTAGTATTTGTACAACACCCAGATCGATCAAAAGTGGCGTTGTTGCTCCGGCAAGATCAGAACCCATGCCGATCGAAAGAATCCCGCTGGAGGATAATGCCTCTCTCATCGCTATCGCCGGCCCTTGTCCAAAGTCCATCGCACGATTGTTACCAAGCGTCACGGCGTCTACCCCTAGGCGCCGAAGGACGCTTAGCGTGCGCTGAGGTTCTTCCCAAGACAGATATTTCTTCATTCCTCCGAAGATGTCCGGTGGCGAAACTGCGAGGACCGTCTCGAGGTTAAGGATCAACGCTGCACGATCGGAGATCAGCGGCTGCAGGGCGTCAAAGAAGCTGTCGGGCGCTGCAGTTATGCGGTTGCGTACCTCGGCCCATCGATCGCCCAGGTTCTCGTCACCAAGACTTGTGTCTCCACCAAAGACAATTGTCGGCATTGCGGCTTGGGAGACGTCTAGCCTGTGAAAAGGCAAGTCCGGACCAGCCGAAATCACCGGAGCAGGCGCTTTGGCTCGGGCTGGCATCCGAATAGGTTCTGGCCTACCGATGGCTCGCACATCATTTGGCTGGTGTAGCCCCGGAAATAGCTGCCTGTCGCAAGTTTCAGCAATAAGTCGGCATGCATCAATTGGCGTGCCGTGTGCTGGGTACATATAGAGCCCGAGCCCCGGTCGATTGTTGGCTTCGATGATAATGTAACTACCTGTGTGCGGCGCTGTGGTGTGATCATAAGCCATGACATCGAGGCCGATCACATCCAAGCCGGGCGCGATCTGCGTCGCTCTTTCGGCGATACGTCGCATCTCCGGGTGTACGCTGTCGGTGATGTTTCTCGTTTCCCCTCCAAGCAGCCAACCGGATTTGGCAGCAAGAGGAACGATCCGGCCGTTTGATGGAACATCATCAACCGTCATTCCCTGCCCGGACAAGAAGTTTTCGCGTGCGGTGTCGACCTGGATTGGATAGTACGACAGATGGGGATTGCGAGCCCGCCGGGCATTTTTTTCATCGATGAGGGCGGCAATGGTTCGCTGTCCATCGCCGAGAACGTGGGCAATAACCTTCTCGATGACCGCAACGCAATGTCCATCTATGACCAGATAACGCGCTTCGACTGCATTGCTAAAAAATGCTTCGATGAGAATGCCCTTTGAAGACTCTAAACTAGCCAAACCCCAGGCTTTGTCCAATGTCTCGGGCGTCACATCCACGGTGACCCCCCTGCCCTTTCTTCCGTCCGCAGGCTTGACTACAACGCTACCCATCCGTGCCACCAAGGGGCGCGCAGTCTCTAACTGATCGAAAACAAAGAAGTGCTGCTGGGCGACCTCTAGGCCTTGTTCTCTTAGGATCTGTGAAGTGAGTACCTTGTCTTTTAAGATGCGGCTCCCCAAGCGAGACATAAAACTCGTTTCACTCTCGAACAGATAACAACACCGGCCGCTTTTTTTCACTCGTAACAAATCGCCAACTTGCGTTGATGTGTACCCAAGTGATTTGAACGCGGCCTTCATGGACTGCGCCGTCCGAAACTGGGGCATTCCGTCGTAAACATTGATTGGACCCAGAAGAGGTATCTTTACCATTTGATCCACCGGTTAAATCCAACTCGGCCACTCTAACCGAGTCAAGGACCTGAGAAGTCCGACATCTTATATCAACGGCCTCAGCCACTTGGTTAAGGACGAAGATCGAATTCCCAGGTAGGTGAAACCGCTCGCGCCTTGTTGTTGTTTCGCGGTGTTGGCAACTCAAGTACGTCAATCCATAACGTGTCGATAGCGGCACAATGGGTAGAGATTGATGAAGCCTGGGCTTGCCGCGCAAAACACCTCGGGCGGTACGATCACTTCCCGGAGGCACGTATGAGGCCTAGAGCCCGGCTCTCGCTTTCCCGCTTGCGAGCACTCGACTGTTATATTATGATTAGCTAATAATCAACAGAACCGCACGCAGACACAAGACTGTAGTACTTTATTGAAATTTGAAATAACCCTCGGGCTGGGGAGCCTAGGTGTGAAACATGGGTGGGGCGCGTATCATGTCCTTGGTCAGAGTTCAACGCGGTCGGACGAGTAAAGGGGCCGAGGCATCTCGCATTCAGTCGCTTGTCAACGATCGCACCGGTGACTTTATTTTAGAGGACGCAGATAAACTAGCCAGACACAGGGGGGCGGAGTTCAGCTACACGAGGCAAGCTGGGTTCCGTAATTTCGTGCCAGCCCGCCTGATCAATACGATCGATGACCTGCGCAACGCCATGACGCGGGAAACAGCCTCTGGTGCGGCATTTGTCGACTACCTGCTCGACGGCCCGTACCAGTCGGGAAAGGGCGTTTGGATCAATCGACGTAGTGAAATCATTGATTTCTACCGCAGGTTAATTTCCCAGTGCCCCGATCTTGAATCAGAGTGTCCATATGGGGAGTACTACCGGACGAGCAATGTGCGAACGCGGGGCGACAACAAGGTCACCCTCAAATCTATCCAGGATGCACCCGTCAATCATCAGCAGGCCATCGTAGAGCACCGGCACAATCGCACGCTTGGCCGGCAGAGGCCCGTAGTCATGTTTGCCGGAGGACCTGCAGCGAAGATCGCCGCCATAATCACGTCGATGGCTACCGCGGATGGAGCAAAGCGGTATGAGGTGAAATTCGCCCTCGACGGGGCAGAGCAGTCCAACGAGAGCGGTTCCGCGAGTTACGAGCACATCAACCACGCTAATGCACTTAACGCCGAACAGGACAACACAGGTCTCGGGATTCTTTTCTCGGCTGTGAAGCGGGCTCTCCTGGGCGAGGCCGATCCGGCAGTAGCCCTCTCAGTTGACTATAAAAAAGTTGATCTATGGCCCCGCGCGGTCGCCGCTCGCGATATTCCGATCTATCTCAGCAATGAGTTCCACGGACGCTTGCAAACGATAAAGGCGATGCTTGGTCTCCAAAACGACCACGTGAAGAGCCGTCTCGCCTCCAAGGCATCAAGCGACATACTGAGCTATCTCGAACAGTGCCTCGGCTGTTCGTTTCGACTTCCAAATGAGGTTCGAAGGGCTATCTTCCTTTACTTCACACAATCTCATTTCAGGCATTCGCTGAAAGACAATGCCGCACTTGAAACAGAAGTTGGGCTCCGCCCACAAGCACTTTCGGCTGAAGACCTCACGCGTCTGTATGGCGCAAGCATTCTCAAGAAAATTGTTGCGGCGGATCTGTTCCCGGAGAATGCCTGCATCCGGCATGGCTTCGATGCCATTTGCCGCGGCATCCTCGTGCGTCACGATGCGGAATACCTGCACAGGCGCGCCATACGCCACATCTACCTGGAGAACGTAGGTGATACGACCAAAGCCGTTGCCGTCGTCGTTGAATCGCTTGTGACCGGCGAGCAAAAGTGTCTGCCCGTCGACCATTTGGCTCTTTCACTAGGGCCGACGGCGACATTTCACTATGGCGATAACCCAGGTCTGGCCAACAGAACCTTGGACCGGATGAAGATTGGCTTGCCCATTCCATACCAGACCATTGCCGCAGGCTTCTCCGCACAGGTTCTTTTCCGGATTACCGATCCTGTTAAAGCTGACAACATTCCGTTCACGGGAATGAAACAAACCCATTTCGTCGAAATCGGCAGAACCACCACTCATGTATTGATGAAGGTGACTTGCGGTGGTGTAATTGGACTGCCTGTCTATAGCCGAAGTTACGGCCTCAGCGCGTTAGCGAGTCTCCTAAGAACGATCACGCCTGACATGGGATTGCAATTTGAAGACGTGGTTTGCGCCTGGCCCTGCACCCGTGCCGTCAACGCCTCCAACAACGGTCAGATCGTACAGATTGCTCAAAATAGCGTAGTGCGTTTCGGCGAAGGCGGAACGGGTATGTCGAAGATGGCAACGAACGCGCAAACTATGATTGATCTACTTGGCTTGGATTGGCCTTTGCCTTCAAACCTTAGGATTCCTCGCGGGCTTTATGAGCACACAATCATCAGTCGCGCTCGCCGCATTAAGAGCCGGCTTTTCAAAAGTCGCTAGAGGTGCGCGGACACCCCTCCTGGGTGCCAACTAGAACGCTGTACGAGTTCGTAGGAAGTGGAACAACTCTTTACCTAAAAGCAGCTCGCATCCATTTTGCATCATCAGGGTTCAGATGAAGCGAAGATCGTCATCGGGAGTGGCACGTGCGTTATGCAATCCATCTGTTGGCCGCGGCGGTAGTCGGCTGCTGTCTGGTTTATTCCGACTGGGCGCTGGCCTGGAAGGTAGGCAACGGGACAACGACTGCGAACGTCAATGGCACGAAGCTGACCGTATACACATACCATCCAAAAAATTGCAGCAATCCCTCAATTCTGTTCGTCTTCCACGGGCTGAGTCGAACGGCTTCGTCCTACAGAGACTACGCACGACCCATCGCGGATCGAAATTGCCTGATCGTCTTAGCGCCTCTCTTTGATCTAGAAAGGTTCCCGAGTTGGAGCTACCAGCGGGGGGGCATTGTCAATAGCGGTGTAATTCAGCCTCGGGATAGTTGGACCGTCTGGTATGTGAAGGGATTAGTAAACTGGGCAAGATCGCGTGAGGGGCTTCCAAATGCGAAATATTATCTTTTTGGGCATTCCGCGGGGGGGCAATTCATGTCTCGGGTCGCGGCATTCGCCTTGCCCGATGCGAAAAGATTCGTAGTTGCAAACCCATCCACTTACGTCTTGCCGTCGCTAGGAGAGCCGACTGCATATGGCCTGGGATGTCTCTCCACGGGCTGTGTCTACACCCCGGATCAGGCCACGGCGGAATTAAAGGCTTACCTGGCTTTGCCGTTGACGATTTATCTTGGAGAGGATGACACAGGGGATGCCGAGCTAAACGAGAGCGCAGCCGCCATGCGCCAAGGAGCAACACGGCTCGAACGAGGCCAATACACATTCGACATGGCGCGAGCCGTTGCGGCCGCTAATGGGTGGCTCTTCAACTGGCGCCTCGTCATTCTGCCGGGCGTCGGACATTCCGCAAGCGACCTGCTCCAGTCTAGCCAAGCTGGGAACGTATTCGGGCTGAAATAGCGAGTTTTGTGATCCTGACATTTCAATTTCAATTAGAGATTCTATCGCGTCAACTCCCAACGTAACCGGAGGCGATCTCAAGGAGAACAAGTGGAAGAGTACAAGCATTTCCTAATTTAGGAATACGTAAACGCTTTGAGCTAAGTTGCCTTTCGTGAGAGGGGCACCTTGAATGCGACGGATGAAGCACCGGCTACTCGATACACGGGGAACTTTTGCGGTGGCGACAGCCTTAGTGGCAGTTCCGCTGAGCTTGGCATTGGGCATGGCCGTAGACTTTACCGCCGCATCCAACTGGAGGTCGCGACTGCAGGAGGTAGCTGATTCAGCAGCTCTAGCAGCTATGGGAAGCGAGGAAGGAGAGGAGAAAACTGTTCAAACGGCCAAATCTTTCGTGCTGAGCAATGGCTCCTTTGCGGCTCATCTTACGGTCGACGTCAGTATTGCATCGTCCACGCCTGTATCCCGAGAGGTAGCTGTTGAAATCGCGGCCGAAATACCGACTCAGTTTATGAGCCTTGTTGGCCTTCGTACGATCGAAATTAAAGTCAAGGCAAACGCTCGCAAGGCAGCCCCAGATTATTGCATATATGCTCTCGATCCTTACTCATACGGCGCAATGACGGTAGCCGGGTTGGGGAATTTGTCTATGCCAAACTGCGGAATCCAGGTCAATTCGTCTGATCCGAGAGCGCTGAGGCACATCGGCAGTGGAAAAATTGCCGCTACTAAGATTTCTGTGGTCGGCAATTACGAGGGGGGCGGATATACTGCGAATCCTAAGACTAACCAGCCCCCCCTTGATGATCCACTCGTGAGTACCCCAGAGCCAGTCCTGCCAAGCCATTGCGACTATGAAAATCAGATGCTCTCAGATGTTGAGATACCTGCGGGTCGCGTATTCTGCGGCAGCATAATCTTTAGCGGCAAAATATCGCTTGCGCCGGGAACGCACTATTTTAACAACGCTGTTGTAGGATTTAGTAACAATTGCCGCCTGGTTGGACATGAGATAATTATCTACGTCAGTTCGAGAACCAGCATCATTCAGGCAGGAGGAAACGGCAGGTTGGAGATTACCCCCCCGACAAGCGGCATTTATTCTGGTATTGCTATCTTTGGATCGCGAACGGCAGCGCCCGGCGAGCTGCCGATAGTATCGTTAGCAGTAAACAAAAACTATTCGATCAAAGGCACAATTTACTTGCCGAATCACAATCTCACATTAACTGGAACAGTTGATCGGAAATTGGACGCCATATTTGGGTTTGTAGTTGCGTGGCAAGTATCTTACAGTGGCAACTCAGACCTTCTCTCGGACGGATTTACGAGTAAACCGCCGGAAGGTCTCGGAAATTCGTCGATTGTGCTCCTGCCATAATGCGGCGCGAATGCTCTATAGGCGAACCACGCATCAACCTTGGGGCGCCCTAAACATTCATGGAAGAGCAGGCTTCGTCGCAGGATGGCCCGTTGAACTGGCAACGATCGTTGAATTTGTCCTCCAGTCAGTTTCCCAACCTGCACGAAGCCGCAAGGCTTACGGCGGGTCAAAGTCCCGAAATCAGCTTCGATCGCGCGACATCCTTTTTCCTCGGGCTGCTCCAGCCTACGCTAGCTGCTCCTCTCGGCGGAGGTTGACCACTTTGTGGCACCAACTATCTTCACCCCGCATGATACGGAACCGACCCTCAAAAGCCCTTCCACACCCGCGCGTGGCGCCACCATGCCGTTTCTCCTAGATGCCGATCTCGGCACAACGTCAGGCACACGATTCTGACCCGGCCGACCAAGCCTGGCTTGATCCATTCGGCCTTGTCTTTCTTCAAGCCCTTCGGCGCTGGGCCGCCGACCTTTCCCTGCACGCGGTCCCAGAGGCGCTTGCGTTTGTCGAATCTGAAATTGACGTTGGCGGTGCCGACATAGCGGCCCTTGTCGGCCATGAGAACTCTTGCCGCCTGCCCCGGATCACGCTGGACCCCGATGATCTCCATCTCCTTTTCATCGTAGCACTTGATTTTGCGCCAGTTCATCGTCGGGCCGCTGCGATAGAGACTGTCCCGGCGCTTCGAGACGATGCCTTCCTGTCCAGTCTGGTCCGCGACGTAGTAAACGACGTCACCCGTGCCGGGCATCGCCTCGCTGAATTGGATGCGGCCGCCGGCCTCGATCATTCCCTGCAGGATCTCGCGCCGGTCCTAGAGCGGGATGCTGCGCAGGTCGTGTCCGTTTAGGTGCAGCAAATCGAAGGCGACGAGATAATAGTTCTGATAGGTCTCGCGGCTGCTGACTGCCGACTGCAGCGCATGGAAATCGGAGAGTCAAGCCTCATCAACCACAATGGCCTCGCCTTCGATGATGAAATCGTCGGCCTCGATCGCCGCAGCTTGGTCGGCAAGTACCTTGTAACGTGCAGTCCAGTTATACCCTCTCCTGGTCAGCAAGCGGATGCCGTCTTCGTCCTTGATGAGCTGCGTGCGGTAGCCGTCGAACTTTATTTCGTGAATCCAGTCGCCACCCTCCGGCGGGTGATCGACAAGCTCCGGCTCCATCGGCTTGATGAACTTCAAGCGCATGAATAGACCCACACCCATGATTAAATCAGCTTTAGCTAAAATAGATCCAAGAAGGATGAACAATGCGGCCAGGTGCGCGTTGCGGATCGACAACCTCCAGGAGGAACACCAATGGGAGACGACAAGAGCAAGCGTGATTTCCGCGACCGCGACCGGGTATCAGGCGACGAAGAATATGAGGTCGGTTATCTCGCCAGCAAGTTTCAGCTTACGATCCCCGAGGTGCGTGAACTTATAAAAAAACACGGCAACGACCGGGAGACGCTGGAACGAGAAGCAAAAGCGCTGGGCAGTAGATGACCAAGCTGTCGGACCTTGGCCCGCCGATCCTTGGCGAGCAGCACGGCGGCGAGCCTGCCGACGAACGGGAGAATTTTATGATTTGCCCGGTATGCGGCCAGCGGCTCGACATGCGTGACTTCCGCCAGGTCGCTTGGCACGATCAGCCCCAACACGAGCCGTTGGAACTGGAGCTCTATGTCACGAGCCGGAATGGGTAGCGATTGCGGACGTGGTCGTTGAAATATCGGCCCTTGGCAAAGGCAGCTTTGAACGCGGTGAAGGTCTCAACCGGTACGTCCAAGAATTCGTAGTGCTTCCCGCTGGCTACAAACCAGACTGAGAGAACCATGTTGTTCGGGTCATAGTCGAACTTGCGTATCGAGGTCGACGGCATGGCGCCCAACGAATGGCGGAGGCCTTGGTTGCATTTCCGCGCTCTTGCCGCGGCAAGCGCCACGGAAAGCAGCCTATTAAGGGCCGCCTTTCCCCTCCGGCGGAGTGTTCGGTTCACCATTCATTTACGATTAGCGCAGTCTCATATGCGGACATGCTAGGTAGCTCGTACATGCCATAAGCCCCGGTGCCGCGACCCAGCGCTGGGGCTTTTTGTTCCCTGGATGAGGCCCGCCGGGGCGCCGCTGCCGCGAACCGCGAGCCGACTCGATCCATCTTGTCCGTGGGCGAAGGGCGTGGACAAGTATCGATACGACAACATGTCTGATCGGTAGCGCACGCGGCGTGGTGCGCAGCGGGCACGTGCGCGCTTGCTGCAAGCGTTCCTAAGCGGCTTGTCTTCGTGACGGTGGCTGCGGCAGCCGCCTTGGTAGCTCAGTTCGCAGTGCAGCACAGCGAAGGCGCCCCTGACCTCCATGTTTCTAACTGGATCGCGCCAAGCCGGAGGTGATCACCGGTGTCGCTTCAATCTTTGACGGCGACACGATCGAGATTCATGGTCAGCGCATTCGCTTCAATGGCATCGATGCTCCCGAGTCGGCGCAGCAGTGCGATGACGCTGCTTGCCTGGCTGCGAGGGCGGCGGCAACCAACATTCCCTAACAGACGCGGATCCTGCACATCTGCGGTCAATTCACTGTAACCGGCCCGGGCCGCCTGCGTGGCGTTCAGGTCGATCATCAATTCGTCAACGAAGCGCGCTTGCTTCGGGGTCAACTCGTTTGCGGGCATGGATGGTCTCCCCGGTCTGAGCGGGTGCGGAAATTTGGTATGTTTCGAACATTGCTAGCGGCGGCCCGCTAAGGTTGTTTTTTACTGTTGCACCTGTGGAGGAGTGCGGCGGTGGACCACCAACCAAAGAACAGTGTTTCGATTGAGCAATTACACGGGCAGTGGGCGGTTCAGATCGTCTAGGATGGCGCGATCACGCAGCAGCTTTTCGAGACCGAGGAATTCGCGAGGAATTTCGCAGCCGGTCAATGGCAAAGGCTCAACCCGAAGCCTGTTCCCCCAACGCGCCGGCAACGCTTTTAGATTGCTAAGCTTCAAAATTACTCAATTCGCAGATGCTGCACCGGGGCCGGAACTTTGATGCAATAGCGAAGTTCGGGAGGAGTATTTTCGCAGCAGGCACGCAGATGAACGGGATCGTAAACGACATCCTGGCCGAGGTGGCAGAGATACTTCCTTCGCTATCACCGGACGAAAAAGTTTCGCTGCCGAAACTCCCAGTTAACGCACCCAACTTTCCCAACGACCTGGAACCGGTGATTCGAGCGGAGACGCCACCCCCGGAGCAGAAGAAACCGTCGACCGTCAGTGCGACGGGAAGCCACCTCCAAGGTGAAGCCTGATGTCGGACGACGGGCGGAACCGAGTTCGGGAAGGCGCGTTGCTCACCAGCGCCACTTCACGAAAGGCCGGAGCAATGGCGGACAACCTATCTCGCAGGCAAGAACAACGCGGCACGCGAAGACTCATGGCGTGGGGCGTGGCGGTTATCCCCTTATTTTTCTCGGCCTGATGGCATTCTTTGTACTTACGCCTTTATCGAACGGCTCTTGGCAGACGGCACCGTTCAAGCGTGCTCCTGAGCAAAACCAGGGCGGTAATGCGCCAGCGGACACGTCACCCAGCCCAGGCGTGAACAAAGACCCTCAGGAAAATACTGAAATGCCCGAGCAGCAGTAGTGGGGGTGGCAACACTCCGCACCAGCTGGAAAACGTTTTCCGGGGCTGCCGGGCGATTTTAACAAAGAACCCGCCTGACTGGGCGGGGCTCCCGGCGCATCTCCGAGCATGAATGTGCCGTGAGCAACACGTAGGGGAATACCACAATGGGAACAAGCCAAGAACCCGTTAGGTTTTGCGATCCAATTGCCGAGCATCGATCGCTATGATCGAACTCGCCGCTTTATCCTCAGCCAAACCGATGAGGCAATCGATCTCGAGCATCGCCTCGATAGGGCCTCGACGACTTATCGACCAGCGAAAGGGTGTGGAGCGGGTCTCTGAGTTGATCGTGGCCTCCTTTATCCGAGCGACCTCGCCTTTGCCAACGCGTATTTGAACAAGTTCCGATCGAGCGCGGCTTTGAACTAAACAGTCTTGCGGCCGAGGACCTCGCAGCTTAGGTGTTCCTTCGCTTTCACAACGGCACAGTCGATGACACCGCGCCTCTTGGAGCAGCAAGGAAGAGCCTAATAACGGTGGGATCTTCGACAACCCGTATAACGCCGCAGACCTTGCCGAGAAGTACGATTGACGTTGAAGAGCGCTGCCGTCATCTTGGCATCTAACGGGCCGTGAGGGCGTGCGATGCGGCGACAGCAGCATTTGTTGCGGCAGTTGCAGTGAGAATGAAGCAGTGGATACGAGAGCCTACGGCAGGTCAGTCTCGTGGGCGGCAACCCGGTTCAAAGCCTCCGTTACTCATTGATTGCCCGCTGCGGGGTAGACCCGGCTGCAACATCGCAACTAGAAGGACGGTCTTCAGATCCTCAGTTGGCGGGCCTACCTGCGAGTCTCCGCAGGCGCTAATTTTTTTGTAAGGCTGGAACCTGTTCGTGAAATCGAAGTTTGGTTTGCAGCTTGGCTTCCGGGCCAGGTCTCGAAGCAAAAGGCCCGTCGCTGTTTCAGTGTCCCTCAGCGGCGGGCCTACTTCGTCAGCCGCTCGACCGTCTCGACGATGGCTTTTGCCAGAGATTCGCACGCCAATTACCGGCAAGCAGCACGGCAATTTCACAGGCGCATTGTGTAGGGATTATCGGGCAGCAGCCGACACGATCAAGCAGCCGAAGCATTGAGTTGAGTGACCGTGCCGACCAATGTCGGATAGAGGTCGTCAGCCGCCGCGCCCCAATAGGCGGCGGACTCTAATGGCGCTCCTTCAAAAATCGGGCTTCACGAAGCAGCGAATTCCAGTCTGTTCCGATAAGCTTGATCAGATCGCGCGCGTCCGGCTCTGAAATGCCGACTTCTTCAGACAAACGTCGGGCAAGCAGTTGCTGAGTGTCTTTGTCCACACGTCCATCGCCATCCTTTTTCATTGGCTCCTCCTTTGAACCAACTCCCGGAATGCGCTTTCGATCACGGAAGGAAAAAGCCTGCCGTCCCGGCAAGTCAGCAGCCTTCCGTGATCTTTTTCATCTGGCCAGGAGCAGCCGAGTTAGCACCGGTATCCTGTTGACCTGGCGCTGCCTGTTTGGCGCTGCCAGTTTGTTTACCCGGAGCGCAGTCCTTGGCGGAGTTCGAGCTCGTTCCACTCGTGGTGGTCGAATCCGTCCCCTGATCGGTCGTAGTGCTCGGCATGGTCTTGGTTGCCGAGGTCGACGATCCGCCTGTCGTCGTGTCGGTCGATTGCGCAAACGCGAGGCCAGTTGACAGTGCCATAATGGCTGAAGCGAAAAGAACCTGTTTCATGATCAACTCCATATCGGTTCCCTTCGGCACCGAACTTCGCTGCGAAACGACGGTTCCAAGAAAATGCGCAATCGCATACCCGCAGCCCATCGCGCGCAATGGCGACGGGCTCGTAGTCATGCTTCGGTATTGTACTCGAGGTCGATTGCCTCTTCAGAGTTAGCCATAAACCACCTCGGGAACATCACGGTCTGCGTTTGTGCGAGCATCGCCCGGAAAGATTCTTGCCAGCCTTTGCTTAGCGCCGGGATGCGCGTGACTGGCTTACTGTGATGCGAGCACGCCAACTCAGCTGGGAACAGCGATATGAGGCTCTCCCATTGAAGAAAGCACATTTGCAAGGTGGTCTCTTCGCGCAACTCCACGAGAGGCCGGCGCCTACGCAATCCCAGGGCCTAATCGAGCCGGTGGCACTCTGGTGACCGTGGTCGGGCCGACCGACGCACGGCCGCCAATGGCGGTCGACTTCGTCGCGGTCGACTTCCGATCGTGCTGAACTGAGGGAGATCGCCAGCGGACGGACGACTGGGGACGACATCGGCAACACCTCCATGTCGACGATGCCGTGTCCGCCTTCACCGACGAGCGCGGAAGACGATCAACCGCGTTCGTCCGTGTGCGACACGCGCCGAGCGGTGCGCGCGGCCGGCTGGCGCTATTCAGATCGGCTGCCGCAGGTCGATTGACATGAGGAGCGCCAAGGACCGTATCTAATTTTATGTTCTCTTCACGATTCTGGGTTTGGTCATTCGCCGGGATTGAGCCGCGCTCTCGACGGCCAAGGTCAGCCGCTTCTCGTCTTCGACGGCGCGGTCGACTGCCTCAATTTGCTCTTGGAGCGCCTTCAGCTCGGCTCCGTAGCTGGAGCCGTCGCTATCCCCAATTTGAAAGCCACTTGCCCGCATCGCGTCGCGAGTATGGTGCACATTACGAATTCCTTCGCGTCGAGTCGCGACCAGAATTTCCCTAAACTCATCAAGACGTTCAACGTGACTGCGAGTCATTGCGTTCTCCTAATTCGTCGTTATCGTCGCCGACGGCCATTCAAGAACGGTGGAACCTCACCGCGCAGAAGGCTTAAGTGACTACATGGGATGCCCTCGACAAAGCATTAGTGCGGAAGTTCAAATTTGAACGGCTTGCAATAACGTGTGGAGCGAGCACAGCTTCATTAGACATCGGTACATATTATTGCCGACGCTTGATACAACGAGGTTCGCTTCGGCATCACCTACAATTCTAGTCCTCGAAGCCCATACATAGCGTCTCACAAACCGCGACGGAGCACTGGAATAACACGCCCGATCGATGAGATCGGGTTGGATTTTCGACATCTGATCGATCGCCGACAAGTACACCAATGTACCGTCTGAATTAGCGAAGCGCGGCGCACCCTTGCCGCAATCGGCATGTTCACAGAATTGGTTTGGATCCGCGCCTGCTCGTCAGGCGCCGGCGTCATGCCTTCCGCAAACCTTAGCGGTTCGTCGGATTGGTCGGCCCGACCAAGGCCTGGGTCGATGGAAAGCTTGTTGACAACCGTCGCGTTGACCTCCCGGTCGACACGATTGAACTGCAATTGACCCTTCATATTATGGCTGAGGATGTCCTTCCTTCGGCGTCGCCGGGCCACCCAAGCATCATCGTTAGCCTGATCGAGAATGACCGCTCGCCGATCGGGCAGGTTCTCATCGGCTCTCCGCTGGGTCGATGACAATAGTGCAACTGGTGATGTCGAGATTTGATTTGGGGGCCACAGGCTGGCAGATGGAACGGCGCATGGCCGGCAGGTAGATGTTGCCAATGGTCTTCCTTGCCATCGGCCGGGCGAGATATTCCATTCAGAAGCCGTCGGCCATAATCAGACAGCGCCTGGACTGGAACGCGTCGCGAAACGCCGGTTCGGCATTGGAATCGCCGCCTTGGGTATCTCCTTCGCCCAGAAGGAACCAGCGGCCCTCGCATTCTTGGTGGTTGCTGTCCTCGCCAGCCGGGGCGAAGGGCACTGGCGCCGCGGAGGCGCAAGGTAATGCCTCGATCGTGATGGCTCGGTTTGGTTTTTCCTAGTCACGGGAACAGACGCCGCAGGGCGGCGTTTAGCGAGCCACGACGGCTAAAAGGCCAGCCACTCGATCGGCGGGCGCGCAATCATCAGCCAGAAGATGGCGAGCACAGCCGCAAAGGCTGGAAAGCCGAAGGCGAACCAGAGCCTGAACAACTGATTGTAACGCTCAGGCGGGGGTTGGTTGGACGCCGCGGCCAATATGGCGAGATTGCGCATCTTGATCTGCATCCACACCACAGGCAGCCAGAACAGGCCGGTCGCAATGTAGAGCATGATCGAAAGAACGATCCATCCTTCAGCAAGCGAATAGCCCGCGTACTGGGCGAGAGCGATTCCGGTCACAGGTTGCGCAATAACGGCCGTAGCCGTGAACAGAAAGTCGGCGAGGACGACGACGCGGGCGACAGCCGCGATGGTCGCGGCATTTCCGGTTCGGTGTGCCAGAAGCATGAAGAAGGCGATGCCGGCGCCAGTTCCCAACAGCACAGCCGCACCGATGACATGCAGGTATTTGAGCACGAAATAGATCATCAGCGTTCCTCCAGCACCGCCAGAGCGACAAAATGCAGAACCAGGATCGGCAGGATTTTCATCAGCGGGCCGAGCGGCTCGTTCCAGAGCTCCGGTCGCAGAATGCTCCCAGCGATCGCATAGAAAAGCGACAGCGCGATTGCGCCGAAGAGACCAAGCCGGCCGGTCGGGCGCCAGGCGATCAGCGCACCGACGATCATGTCGGCCAGCGCGCCGGCGACGACAGCCGGCCCGGCCAGCGCGCCGACCGCGGTGTCGATGAGCAACTCAACTCCGCTGCGCCAGCCGGTGGTGAGGGAAATAACGCCGGTCATGATCCAGAAGAAGGGTAGCACAACGAAGATGGCAGGCTTAACAACGTAGAGACCAGCGAACCATCGTTCCTGCACCGTGGCAGGGTTAAGGCTGAGTGCGGTTGCAAGACTTGACGGTTGAATGCCGGTCTCCGCTATCCACGGCTGGGGATCACCGACCGCGCCCCGCTCGATCTCCTTTGCGGCATTGCTGCGCATCGGCGGACGCCAGCCGAGCTGAGCCGCTGCATCCCCAACCCGGTATAGGATTGCTGCGGCCCAATTGGGCAGGATGAATTCCCGGGCGCTGTTCCATCCGAACCAGTGGCGGTAGCAGGCAACGACCTTGTTCATGGAAAGGGCTTCAGGCCCAGCCAGCTCCAGAGCGAGGCGCGATGGGCTGTCGGGCCTAAGAAAGAAGAGAACGGTGGAGATCACGTCGTCGAGCTGTACGACCTGAAGACGACCCGTGTCGGGCATCACAGGCAACAGTGGCAAAGCAGCGAGACCACGAAAAAGCGCGCTTGCGCCGAACGCCGGCCTCCCCAGCACAACCGAGGGGCGCAGGATCACCCAGTTGAGATCGCGCGCCATCAATGCCTCATCGCCAGCAAGCTTGCTGGCGGAGAAAGCGGACGGCTGCTGGCGAACGACGCCGATAGCCGAGAAGTGGATGACCTTTTTCACATTTGCCTGTTCACACGCGGCAAAGAGTGCCGAGGCGCCGCCTGTATGGACATGCTGGGTATTCTCACTAACGCTGTCCTGCAGAACGCCGGCGCAATTCACAACGGCATCGGCACCGGCAAGATGAGGGATCCAGTCCTGCGCCCGCAGCGCATTTGCCATGTCGAGCAAGATGGGAGGAGGCCCGGTGAACGGGGCAACACTGGGGCGATGGAGCACACGAACGACGTCATGTCCCCCGGCCGCCAGCCGCGCGCAAAGCGCGGCCCCGATCAGACCCGACGCGCCGGTGACGAGAACTCTCATTTCGCGTGCCCGGCATTCGGCGATGCTCGCGGCTCGAGCGGTCTCGTCGCGGGGCCGGAAAGAACCTCACCAGCTTTATCGAAGCGGGATCCATGGCATGAGCAGTCCCACGTCCGGTCGACCGGATTCCATCCAACAACGCAGCCGAGATGGGTGCAAATCGCGGAGCGGACGGTTACCGTACCGTCGTGCGCCTTCCTGATAGCCAGTTGCTCTCCGTCGTGCTCGATCACCCCCCCTTCTCCTGGGCGGATCTTGCTGATTTCCATAGTTCTTGAACCCAGGAGCCGTTCGGCCACCAAATGAGTAGCCGTCTTGACGTTCTCGGATATGAACGTCGGGCCGCCGGCGAGCGGCTTGATACGAGTCGCGTCGAAGATCTCCGCCGCAGGATGGCATTTGCCGAGAAGCTGCGACGCGAGGATCTCTCCTGCAACGGCACCTTGTGTGATGCCCCATGCGTCGAAACCGGTAGCAACAAGAAGGTCTGGTTTGGAAGAACTCGCCAAGCCGACAAAGGCCATTCCGTCCATTGATCGGAAATCTTCGTTTATCCAAAGGTGCGACGGTTGGTTGATAGAGAACGTTGCCTTGAGGAAGGCCAGCATGTCGGCGACGGCGCGATCCGCACCCTCGCGGTCTCCGGTCTTGAATTCGCCGCCGGCGGCCACCAGAAAGCGCTTGCCGTCACGGTTCGTCGTGCGAAAGGAATGAGACGGCCGGCCGGCACTGATGAACATGCCGTCCACTCTTGCTTGTTCCGGCAGTGGCGCTGCCGCGACCGGATGCGCGAATGGAAAAGCCTTGGCAAAGAAGAGTCCGTCTCCGATGATGGGCATCTGCGTGGCGACGACGACCTTACCGGCGGTCACAATGCCGCCAGCCAGAGTCAACTGATAAGGCCCCTCGCCTGCAATCTCAAGAACGCGGCTGTTTTCGAAAACGGAGATGGTGCTCTCGCTCACCAGACGGGCCAGCCTGCAAAGATAAAGATACGGATCGAACTGGTACTGGCCGGAAAAGCGGAGCGCCGCGGTCGCCGTAACGGGCAGCTCCGGGTCGGACAGGAATTCGGCGGGCAATCCAAGCGATGCGGCGGCGTCGGCCTCACGGCGTAACGTGTCCGCCTGTTGTTCGTCTTCAGCATAGATGAAGGCAGGTTTGGCTTCCAGCTTGGCCTTATCCACCATAAGCAAGCACTGTGCAGCGATCTCCTCCTTGGCCTTTTCATTCGCGTCCGCGTAAAGCTTCGCGCCTTCGCGGCCGAAATTGCGAATGAGGGAAGCGAATTTGAGCCCATGCTGGGATGTGACCTTGGCGGTGGAGCGGCCGGTGGCCTGCTGGCCGATCTGACGTGCCTCGAGGAGCGCTACCCTCAGACCCGAGCCCCGCAGCAGACAGGCAGTCTGCAGTCCCACGATACCCGCGCCGACGATCGCGACTTCGAAGTTGTGATCGCCCTGCAAGGCACGAAATGAAACCTCCGGCTCTCGATCTAGCCAAAACGGGATCGACTTCATCGGTCAGGCCCTCTCTCTCGCCTTTCCAAGACTGACTGTTTGGCGTCCACAGGCCTGCCGAACGCCTCCGATTCCGCGGCTTCCAGTTCGCTGAGCGATTTCGCGAGCACGATACCCCACACCATGTGCACGGCGATCATCAGCAGATTCCTCTCTGCAGGATGGCGCCATGCGGGGGCAAGAATTCGCGCTGCAGGAATCCAACCCAGATAACTGGCCGCCCACACACCGAGGCCATAGAGTGTGCCGCTGCCGCGACGGCGTGGCAAAAGCGCGAACGCTGCACCGCTCATCGCGCCGAAGCCGAAGTGGGCCAACAGAGTATTCGTTCGCGCCTGCCTTTCATCGCCCCCGATGTTCAGGCGCTCAACAATTTCACGGGGCGGCAATGGGTAGCGACTCGTGTCGTTCAGCACCCCATGGAACCGCCTCATGGCGCTGGTCATCGCCATCGTCGCCGCAAGGCCGGCCAGAGCTCCCAACATCATATGTCGCACAGCATTCTCCTGACGCGATCCTGCCCAACGGGGTTGCGGGTTGATTGTTCCTTGAGGTGTATCTCGATCGCATCGCAAGGTTGCTGCACGTCATCGAGGCGACGAGCAGGGCCTCAAGGCTGATGGTCAACGAAATGATCGTCAACACGTTTCCGAGCCGGACTGACAACCAAATCCACGCTCTTGTCGGCGCCCAAGGCAGGCCGCTCAGGCCAGGCGAGCGACATCGCCTCCGCAGCGGACTTGGCAAAGGGGTTAGGCTCAATGCTGCTCGCCGACGGGGGCTACGATGCCGAAGCATTGCTAGGGCCAATATTCCTCGCCCCAACTGTAGCCCAGATAGGCACTCCATCCACGCCCAGCCAATTCGACCTTGACAATTATGTTCCGTTTTTGTTCACTGTGCGCACAATCTTTTGGAGCGATCTCATGGACCACGTTGTGACGCTCACAGCCGCCAGGAAGCTGCTTTGCAGGCAATCCCTGACAAGTTCGTTGCTCAGCATAAGGGCGACCCTGTGAAGGCGTTCAAAGAAATGATTGTCCTCAATTGCCATCTGCAAGAACAGCTTGACCCGCCCTCTCCGCACCGCGCCGGGCAAGTCGCTAGATCTAGGAGACCGAAATGGCCGCAATGCATCTGGACGCCGACGCCGAAGCCGAATTGCACTCGAAAGCGGAGGAGCTCATCGCTCGCTACGAAAGCCCGCTTGAGGCCGTGAAGGCGCTCATGGCCTACACCTGCGAGCTTGAGACCCAAATCCTCGCTCTCGCCAACAGGTACCCTGGCTTCGTGGCGATCAGCTACGATCCCACGCCGCCTGTGCTGGCATGACTTAGGCGGCTCTCGATGCACGACCTTATCGCTTTCATTGGCAATAACGCCGAACTGGTCATCGCCCAGCCGACAGCCTTCGCCACATTCGCCGTGCTGTTCGGAGGCGGTGGATTTGCAGTTGGGCGCTATTTCTTAGCAGAGCGCATCGCCAATCTGGAAAGCCGAATTGCCAGACGAGATGACGAAATCGTTGAGCTGAGAGCTAAACAGGCACGGCCAGAGCGGGAGGCATCGATGATACCGATCATAGGCACGTCTGAGTTTGTTCCCAGCGAGCCGGTCACGTCACGCCAGCCGGTGGCCCAGCGAAGGGAGAGCCTCAGACAGCTTGCTGCCGCAACAGAAGGCCCCGAGACTCATCGTCGTCACAGCATTTGACCGCGATGAGAGCGGCGACCTTCAGCTCGTCTTTGGGCCAGCCGAGCAGCAGACCGAGGACCGCGCCATAAGGACCGCGAGGGGGCTGGCGGGTAAACACGCTGGCGTCACTGCGTGGTCGCGCGATGCCAATCCTTCGCTTGGCGAATATGGGGAGCCCACAACCCTCTTTGTGGGCGGGCGACGTGCCAGATATGGAATGACCACCGTTGCCGCAAGAAGAGTGTATACGGACCGCCGCTAGGCCTTGGCCTTCTGCCTTGTTGGCGCTTTCTTTGCTCGCGTTTTCGCAACTGCCTTGCGGCCAAGACCGGAAGACTTGGCGAGCTCCGACCGTTGAGCCGCGTAGCTCGGCGCCACCATCGGATAGTCTCGTGCGAGGCCCCATTTGGCTCTGTATTCGTCGGGTGTTATTCCCAGCAAACCAAGGTGGCGCTTCATAGACTTGAACTTGCGTCCGTCCTCTAGGCTGACGATGTAATCGGGAAAAACCGACTTCTTTGGATTAACTGCCGGAACAAGCGCGGGCGGCGGCGCTACCACCGGCTGACTCAATTGCGACAAGGCAGAATTCACACTGGCGATCAATTCGGGGAGAACGGCCGCCGGGATCGCGTTCTTCTGAACATACGCCGCCACTATGTCGGCAGTGAGCTGCAACAACTGGACCTGCTGAGCTTCAGCGTCATTCTGCATGGTTGAAGGCTTTCCCATCTGATGTGCCTCTGTCTCTATTAAGGAGGTGCACAAAGTGCAACGGCCCGCGGATCATGGTGGGTCTCTCACGCGAAGAACCTTGTCTAAATTCTAAGCTTGGAGGGCACCTCGCCTTGCTAAATAGCCCCGTATTCGGCTGTAGTGCTATCCCGGATGCGTTTGGAGGCGCCGCTCGAACTTTCTGCAGAGTCGAGTACACGACTATCATAGTTAATTGTGGCTGCCGGTGACCTCGCGTAATCAAAAGCTCACGGTAGCTTTTCCACGGAGGACGGTATGTTATATCCAGGTCGGTTTTTGGAGCCGAGCGATATTATGGTGCTTGCCCATGTTTGTAGGACGGTCTGTAAAGAGCGCGGTGTACGTGTCGCTTCGCAGGACGGAGAGCGCATAGCTACACACGTACTCAGACTGTTTATGAACGGCTTGACTGGAGAGAATGAACTGCTCGATGCTGAGCGGAATTGGGCTCGACAGCGTGACCTGTCTTCCCAGGAGCTTCCCGTCAACGACGCAGAAATGAGAGATGCCGCCTAATCAAGTTTGATTGGTGCGCCGAAGACCCCCCTCACCTGCGATTTGCCGGGTGATCGACAACAAAACTTACCTTTGAGTTTTTGTGGAGCCGTCTCAGCGGGCTAGGAACCGAAATGGTTCTTGCCGTGAAGAGTGCGACCTCGACGGCTGTTTTGGCTGGCCGGCCACCACAGATCAACAGGACGGATTTGGTCATGAAAGGAAGCCGACCGGGTATTTCGCTGTTGGATTTCGACATACTCTCTCGGACCCTTACGTCACCCATAAGGGACAGCCCGGAGTGCGATTGGAAAGTCCAGGCGCACGAGCTTTTGCGCCTATACACCGGCAAAAAGTCAGCCGACGAGAATTTGGTCGCAGCCTTGCTTCATGCCAGTGGCGCCCAGTTCGATTTTGGAAGCATCCAATGCCAGTGGCCGGCAAGTTTGACTGAATACCTGCGCAGCTCGACGTGCTCTCTCACCGAGTTCGAGGGTCCAGATTCATAAATGGGATGTTACGGCTGGGCAGAATCTTGCGATCCGGACTCCAGGCAGTTTGCACTGAGGACAGTTACCGATGTTTTCCTTCAACCGGACTCGTCGGAATGCATGCAAGCGGCGGGTACGTCATTCGTATTGAAATTTTTGTGCACTGCGCGCCGAGTAGCCAAGCAAGCAGATCGACCCCAAGGGCCGCCGAAAAACTCTTCACCGCGGCAATCTGAAGATTCCCCCCTGCAGCAATCAGTGCATCGACAAGGACTCCACCCTTCGCTTGGTCCTTGCTGAGTGCAGGTAATCGTGACGGAACTCAGCAAGAATGGCCAGCCCTTCCCAATCATGGATGGTCAATTGGCCATTCACGAGCGAAGTAAGCTGCTTTTCTCGAAGAGCCTTGAGTGTCCGGTTGATGTGGACAGCTGACAGCCCTGTGGCCTCCCCAAGGTCAGCTTGCGTCACAGCAAAAGCGCAGCTTTGATCGAACGCGAGGCCGGCGTCATCCATAGGCAGCATGATCTCACAGAGAAGATGGGCCACTCGGCCAAGTGCTTGGCGCTTCCCTACATTGACCACCCATTCGCGAAAGATCGATGCATCAACCAGTGTCGTTCGCCAAAGATTTGCCGCCAGCCTAGGGTAGCGTTCGCAGAGCAGCCGGATAGCCGAGTGATCTATGAAGCCAACACTGCAAGCGCTCACCGTTCGAACGTCGCTATGCTCCGACACTCATGCGTGTGCTCCGCATTGGTCTACGGTCCGCCGGCTCCAAGGGGCGCGCGTTGGAACGTCGACGAGGAGGTGTTTCCCCCATCCCCATGCTTTGTGGGAAGGCTGCATCACGGCCGTTAATATATCTTTTATCGCTAATATAAGGACATTCCGCGTCAGCAGCGTTGGCAAAGCCCGCCACCGTGAGGCAGCGGGCCGTCGCCGGGCTGCCTGTGCAACAAAGGTCGTCGATCCGCGTTGAGGCTTGGTCTCAGTGGAGCTTCGACAATGGACCCGGCAACCGCAGCAGTATTGCTTTTACTCTCTTGCAGCCCAGGCCAGGCTGTCTGCAAGCCCATTGATGCCGCGCCGACCACATATGCGTCGTTGGACGCGTGTCGGGCATCTCTGAAAGACAGGCTCGCAGGTGCGCCAAACGGGGAAATCGTCGGACGATGCCATCCTGTCGACGAGACTGTCACCGGTTCATTGCCCGCCGGGTACACCACCGTTGTTGTCACGCGGGGCGTTGGGAGCAAAGCCATCAGCAATAGCTACATCGTTCAACACAAGGAATAGAAACGCCCGCCACCGTGAGGCAGCGGGCCAAATGCTACAGCTTCAGGCTGCACCGCCTTCCGAAGCCTTGACCGCGTCTTCCAATGCTTCTTCCGGCAGGAACGACCAGAGCAGCGCATCAACGTCCTCGGGCTGGACGTCGCCGTATTTGCCAGTGGCGAACTCTTTCAAGAACTCGGCCTTAGTGCGGAGTTCCTCCATGGTGGTGCAACGATAGACGCACACGGCGTTCAGGGCTTGCGAAGTGCAACGGTCGACTGCTTGCCGAGATCCGGCGCCACCTTGGCGAGCGTCACTTGCTTTCTCAGTGGCGGGCCATATCCGTCCGCTGACTTCGGCCGGCAAATCCTGGTGCACCATTGCCGTCGACCTCGATACGCAAATTCGAATATGATCCGAACACCACGGTCCTCTCAGTGTGGTTTGTAGCCAGCGGGAAGCACTACGGGTTTTTGGACGTACCGGTTGAGACCTTCACCGCGTTCAAAGCTGCCTTTGCCAAGGGGCGCTATTTCAACGACCACATTCGCAACCGCAACGCGTTCCGGCTGGTGACGTAAATCTCCAACTCCAACGGCTTGTCGGGTGGAAACTCATGGGGGTTGGTGCGCTCGGCGCCACGGGCATGGCAGCGGCCGCGCTGGCGTCGCTCGTCACCGCATAATGGCATGACGTCTGGCGCGTGCTGCGGGGTGGGTGAATCGAAACGCGGCCTAAAATCTAGAATTTGTAAGCCAGACCGAAACGAACTTCGTCAGTTGCTAGGCTCAAGTCGTAGGGACTCCCATTTTGAAGTTGTCTGTGCCGAAGTCACTGTGGCGATATTCCGCTCGTCCAATCAGATGGTTAGAAAACAAATAGTCGATGCCGGCTCCAATCGTCCAGCCTTCAAGGGTTTGGGTACCCAACGACGATCTGCCGTTTCTGTCTTGATAGGAAATCTCTGCTCTGGCGAGTGCTAGGCCGCCAGCAATGTATGGAAGAAACCGCCCAACAGCATAACCCGCGCGAAGCCGGGCCGAGCCCGTCCATTGCAGACGCTCGCCAATGTCTTCACCACCCTCTAACGGCGCCCCACCCTGCTGCATGTCGGCGAAGTCGTCAGAATTGCTATATGCGATGTCACCTTCTACACCGAAGACAACGTTGCTCAGCGACTGAAAATTGTAGCCCGCGTAGACGCCACCTATGAAAGCCCTGGCCTCTGAGTCGGCAAAGTTTCCTGGGGAAGCTCCCGATCCTTCCTCCTCGGTGAAAACAAAGTGACTTTTGCCGGCGATGTATCCCGCGTCAAATCCGGCATAGGCCCCAGACCAATTGTGTGATGGCAGTACGTCCGCCGAACGTGCCGCAGACTGCGCAAACAGCAGTATGCATACGGTCGTGCCGACAGGCAGCAAGTTTGGCTAGACAGTTTCGCAATTTAACCCCGTTCGCGTTCTTCGCGGTCCCGCGCAACTGATACATGAGGTCGGCACCGAAAGCGAGATGTACAGATAGTGGGCGCGACCTGATCCAAGATATGGCGCGGGTAGGTGTAGAGCGCGAGGTCGACGACATCATTGCCGGTCTAGAACGCGTTCGCTCCCTGTCAAAGCTGCATCGGTGAGCTTGGCGTATCTGTCGAACAATGCCAATTTCTTCGGATAGGTGAGGTAAGTGAGGTGCTGGCAGCCGAAGCAACGATGTTGAGCGGCAGACTTAAACCAGCGCCCAGGCTTTACAAAGCCCAATCCACATTCCGAGCATCGGAATTCCATCTCGATCGATTGCAGGCTTTCAGACAGAGGCATCTTGTCATTTCCTACAGTCGCTTGATCTCGGAAAGTCCCAGCCGTATCCGCTGGCCTTCCGCATAGGACAGGGCGAACGATTCCAAGTCGAATGAGCGGGTAAGTTCTTCGTCGTCGGCTACTATGCGGACGAACCACTCTCCGCAGGCCTCTCCGACCTCAACGCGAGCGGGCGCCCTGTTCGTGTTGGCGCTTTCCATCGCAGCCTCCCTAGAAAGCAATGGTAAACGAAATGATTAAAGCCGATGGGATTGGGGCCGCAAGGCTGTGTACAAAACGTACAGTCGTCGCTTGCACAAGGACAAGGCCGACCCCAAGGTACCTACCCATTCAAGGCACCTAACTCAACGAGGAATGATGCAGCGATCAGGTCGTCGCCAGCAATCTGGCCGCGACCGTCTTCCATAATGGCTGCAACCTTTTGGAAGGTCTTTATTTCGGCCTTGGTTATGCGTGCTGCCCGCACTCTCGCCTGGAGATCAGCCAGGCGCGCCACGAGCGCTTGCGACGTCTCGACTTCAAGGTTCATCATCTTATTTGGTCCGGTTGAGAGTGGGCGATTGACGTGCACGTTCTGTGCCGACCACGGAAACACAGCCCCGCGCCCAACGTTCCCTTGTGGGACTTCAGTCTCAATAGCGACGGACCAAAGTCCGTCCCCAAAACGCAATGGTCCTACAGCCAGATTTAGCCGGAACAACCCGTACGAAATGATTGTTGTTTCAGTCGTGAAATCGGCACAGCTACGTCCCTTCCTGTGCTGAAAGGACCCGCAAACCGCTACCCTGGCTAGCGGGTCCTTGTTCTCAGATTTGCGCCAGCGTGATGAATGACAATCAGCCGCCGTCAAACAGGTTGGTGCACGAGCCACCGGCACAATGGCAGAATAGCGCCGGGGTGCTTCTTGCTGCCGCTGCCCTGACCTCATCCTTATGCGCCCTGCTACTGGCATCCTGGATGTTTGTATGAGCGGGCCTCAACTCTCTTGCGAAGTGGTTAGCGGACAATCCGCCCTCGTTGTCCACCGCTGGGGATCAGAGGTTCAAGGTCGGATAGCTTTGGCATGGCGGTCTACAGCAGTGGTTTACATTCGGCATGGATGGTCTTTACGAGCCGAACGTATTCGGTCTCTGGTTTGCCGTAGGTGCCATTTGCGCAAGCCGCAAGGCCGCTGCGGTCCCTAATACGCACTTCGCCTCGCCGAGAATAGATGAGCCCGCGTCCTTCCAGCATTTGAAGCCCAACTGTAACCCCTGGCCGTCTTGCTCCAAGCATGACGGCGAGAAATTCGTGGGTGATCGCGAGGCGTTCGCCGTGGACCCGATCGTCACACATCAGAAGCCATCGCGCCAAACGCTCTTCAAGGTTTGATTTTGCGTTGATCAGGGCCGTATAGCCAGTTTGGATGTGGAAGTAGTGGACATAGCGTAACAGGAAGAGGCGCAACGTTGGGCTGTTCGCAAGAGCCGCCTTGAATGGCTCCGCTCCAATCCGCAAGGCGTTGCCCGGCGACTGGACGTAACAATCATGCGCCGCATAGTCCGCGCCCATCACGAGCGCCGCACCAGTCATTCCCTCAAATCCGACGAGCCCAACCTCAGCTTCCTTGCCTGAAACGGTCGCGACCACAGAAGCGATGCCGTCCTCCGGAAAGTAAACCGTCTCGATGTCGGAATCGGCTTTCTCCAGGTTCATTTTCAAATTGAGGGCACATCGCTCAAGATGTGGCTGCAAAAGCCCCAGGTCACCAGGGTTAAGCCGACGCAGCAATTCGTTTTTATAGGAATCGTTCTGTGGATTGGTCATAGCTCAGTCCCGCTTGGGGCAAGAGCATTCCAATCTCCCTGCCGTCCGCGCCCGTAAACACGTGCAGACGATTTGGAAAACGTACGCCCTCTGGCGCGCGATTGACAGCGAAATGCGAACTGATGCACGGCGTCCCCTCTGCCGCCGAATTACAAAACACGGGTGTACAAAGTTAAAGGGTTGGAATCGTACAGAACTCTGCTTCGTACGAATCCGACAATTATGATCCGCCAACGAGCCGGCTTGATGTGGCGCAAGTCGTGGATTCGGGTCCTGCTACGTCGGACTAAGCCCATCTCGACATGGCGGGATGCCCGCCGGCTCGCCAGGCCGGTTCACGGATGGTGGAACAAAACCGCGCTGTCGAACTTCGGCAGTTGCACCGTTCCCATTCAGTGCTTTCCCCATGAGAACTGCCCGCTGGCCTCGCGGCTGGCGGGCTTTTTTCTCTTGGTGTCCAATACCGGAACCAAAGCGGTAACGTCAGACCTTAGTAGGTTCGGCACAAGACTTTAGCCCTGCCGGGTTAATAGAGGAAGTTGATGGGCTCCATATAGGGCCACCTTTATGAATACCAGACTGCGCCAATATGGTGCGATCACGGAATCCGGTGCCGAGCACGGCCCCGATTTGCGAGACATGGCGCTGGAGGAGCGGCGCGAGGCCCTTGCCAGTATGATCGAGCCCGACGGCCGCATGCATCCAGTTCAGTGAGCCGCTGCCGGCGAGCGGCTGTGGCAACGCGTCCAGGAGCGCCCAGGCACGGCGCCTAAGGGCATGAAGCGGCGGCGACGCGGTGGGCCAAGCCGGGGCTGATCGGCCGTGTGAAGCACCTGCGCGGCGAAGAAGACTTGCGGCACGCTTCACTGCAGGTTTCAGGGAGGAAGAGCAGGGTCGCTCAAGGTGTTGCTAATATACACCACCCACAGCATCTCTAACGCATCGCGCGCGGATCCGCTTCCATCGGCTACCCCGTTTCGTCAAAATCACAGCGAACAATGCGAGGCGGTGAAATGGACAAGCGGCAAGATAACAAGACCATTGAGCTGTGCTGTCTGCTAGCCGTGCCGGCATCACTGCTCCTCACTGTGGTATTCGCTGGGATGGTCCTTGGCTGACTAACGCACTGTGGGCGTCACCAGCCGCACAACATCAAGCGCGACCGTCACCACCGGGCCACCCAGGCTGACGGTTACGGCGTCCTTCTCGACCCGTGTGACGCTGCCGATCAGTTCCATGGTCTGGCCTTCGTGGTGATATCCCGAACGGAATGGGGAAATCCGTAGGTCGGTGTTGACACGCTGATCCTGTCGTCAGTGACACGTCGAATAATGGTGGCGTCGATCGCCACCTCATCGCCGATGTTGAGATCCCTAGCCATGCACTGGAGTCTGGTGCGGCCGTCTCACGGGTCAAGTAGCGGAACCTGATGTGCACTTTGAACTTATCGTTTGATGAGCACACGCAGCATCAACTTTCTCGATCGGTGGATGGCAGAGCACCTGCCCAACACGATGACTGATGATCCAGTGGCGGTTAGCGACCTCACTGACGAAATGATGAAATCTCCTGCGGATCGTGAGGGAATCGGTGCCGACGAGATCAACGAGGAGGTCGACAGCGACTTTGAGGTGATCTTCAAGGCGATGCACCACCGGGAAGGCAGCTTGGCCGAATAACCCTTGCCATCCAGGTCCGAGTGAGGAATATAATCCTCCCGTTGCGGCGATCCCCCTCAAACGGAGTTCGCTACCATGGCAAGGTCAAAACCCTCAAAGCAGTTATCACAGGCTGAAATCGAGCGCTTTTTGGGGGCAGCGGAAGCGCTGCACCTAAGGCATCGTCAAGCCGTTCATATCGCCACACTGCGACCACTACAGGCAGACACGCATCTTGCATGAGGTGCTGTTAAAGGCCGTGCGGGAAGTTACTGGGAGGGAAGTCGAATGCATCCGGTGGAATTTGACCGGCCCAGCACGACAAAGGCCGGAGCACCCGGCAGAGGAGCCCGCATAGCATGGTTCCCACCGACGAAGGGCCTGAGCCGCGAACTTTTTGCGATCCAGACCCCTGGCCGTCGGGTTCTTGGCGACATTGCGCCCGCGGAAGGCCGTTCGCAAGCTGGACCTTGGTCTTGCTATTCCTGCGGAGCGCGTCAACGTCGGAGACGCGCTGAACAGTTAGAATTTCATCGCGATGCCGACGCGGAAATCGTGCGTCTGAAGCGTGTGTTCCAGCGTGCATCCGCCGCCGCAATATTCAAGCGACTTCTTGCCGAAGAAGGAGAAGTCGTATTCGCCTCGCAAGAACACGTTGTGTGTGAGAGCGACGTCGATGCCTGCTCCAACAATACCACCGACCAAAGTTGCATCCCGCTCGGCGTTTCCACCTGGATAGAACGTCTTCAGCTTTGCGGCGGTTACACCAGCCGTGACAAACGGCATGTAGGCTCCCATGTCCATGCCAACGCGACCCTTTACGGATCCGAACAAACCTGTGGAGGCGTCGAGAACACCTGGGCCTGGAATGTCGTCGAAGGTGTTCTTCTTAAAGCGGTAGCCAAGCTCGCCTTCGACGCCGTAGACAATCTTGCCGGATTGGAAGTTATAGCCGGCAAAGCCGCCGACCGTTGCCGAGCCGACGTTGTGCGTTGCGCCAGCCTGGGCACCCGGCTCATAGATCTTGTAGTGTTCCAACGTTCCGGCGCCGAACACGCCGGCGTATGGCCCTTGCCAGGTCCATTCAGGGGTATCGACAGGAGCGGTCATCATATCGGCGGCGATAGCCGGAGCCGCCGAAAGCGCAACAAATGAAGCAAGCAAAAAAGCTTTCATGAAATCCCCATCAAAATCACCAAGCGCTTTATACCGATGAGCCTGCAACTTTGTATGTAGCTAGGAAGTCACACCTGTAGCAAAGTTGCTGCGCCTGCGGAGACCCGGCGCCATTCATTCCAGCCATTGTATGATGTTGCCCCTGCGTCCAGGGGCAAGCGACCGACGCATACTGGGGGGCGGATTACTTGAAAGCGTCGGCCGCTGCCATTTGGCGGGGGGCGTCTTCACTGACGCACCAGCACATTAGGCGCCATGCGGGCGAACTTCATTCAGATTGCCCGCGGATAGTAAATAGCCGGTTACTTTCCACAGGTATGGCGTGGATCGACGAAGCCTAAGCGCTGCCGTCCGTCTCGCCTTCCTCGTCAATCATCCAGACTGGCAGATAGGCCGTTCGTTTCCAGCCACTCACGCAATACAATCTGAACGAGATCCAAGCGCTTCCAAACTTCGATGTTGGAAAAGGTTCCCTTCCTGAGCTCCTGCGGTAGCCTTCATGTTGAAAGATGAAGGCTGCGCCAGCCGATGAGCGACATAGATCGAAGGTGATGTCAGGGTGAAATCTCGCGCCAATCAGTGGATTCGACAACAAATCATAAACTGTGCATGGTCGGGTTGGTGTCGGGGGATACCTACATGCATTGGCGTTCGTGTTTTTCTACTGTGTGGCGGTTCTAATTTCGGGCTGCGCGGCTGACTATTTGAACAACTATGATTCGGTGACGCTTGCGGCCGGCGATGCGAACCCGCCAACGGGCTTCTGCAGACCGTCGATCCCTTCAACCCAAACAGCAACAACACCCACATTGAAAGCGACGGGCAGCGGATAGCCGGCGTCGTTCAACGGTATCGCGGTACGACTTTGGCGCCGCCTGCACCAAGCGGCACGGTCGTGAATGTAGGCGATAGCGGCCACATCCCTGCGACGTTCGAACCCAAACTGACAGCGCTGGAAGACCGCGCGAACCGGTCAAAATCTTCTTCGCGATAGCGAAGCGGAAGATCTGCGCTGGCAGTTAGGCTGACTCGACTCAGGCAACATAGCAGCAGAGCCGCCCACGGCTACTCACGGGTGCGCTGGCGACGAGCGTCGTCCGATGGGCAGGAGCCGCCCAAAAAAAGCGCCTCATGAGGCCAATCGGCCTCTCCATCGCAGGAACGAAAATGGAAGAGAAGGGGAACTTTCGTGTGCAATTTTTGCACACGATCACCCGTAACTATTTGATTTTGATCACTTGTTCGTCCCATCCATCATCGGGGCTATGGCTATCCTAAACCTTTGATACTCTTGCATATTTAGTAACTTCAATAGGTTAAATCGTATCGTATGAACTCTATCACGTGCCATGATAGGCCAAGCCGCAAATTCGGCGGATGACTGGCTGGCGCGACGGCGTGCGGCGCGACTAGCTCAATCGCAGGGGTAGCTTATAGGTCGACCTGGCCGGAATTGCCAACGCGTCATCTGCTTTCGATGCCTGGGCGGAGGATGGAACCCTCCAGTTTCGTATGATGGTGTCTGCGCCAAAGATGTGGCTAGGAACTGGGAAGGCCAGCCCTCGACAGCATCTCAAGGAACCGGGAATGGTGATGATCCTTCACATAGCGCGGCACAAAGCCAGGGCAGACATTGCTCAGATTGAGATGCGGAAGTTGTGACAGGCAATGGTGGATGGCTCGGGACGCTTCTTCGTTGTTCCCGGTGGCCGACGCGGTCGCGGCCCAATAAAGGGCACCGCGAACGAAGCCCGGCTTTGTCCTGACCACTTTGCGGGCGGCTTCGAGCGCCCGCTGGTTGTCTCCGCCAGCGAAGAGCGCCACAACCAGGCCGTGGTGGCGCCAGAAGTCGATCACATCGTGCGTTCCGAGCCGGATTGCTTCGTTGGCCTCGCGCACCGCTTCGTCGACCTGCCCGCGCAACGCAAAGAGCATCGAAATATCGCCGTGGCCAGTCGGGTAGCTTGGGTTGAGGCTGATCGCGTGGCGGCATTCGGCGATCGCCTCGTCGATACGACCGCAACTTTCGAGAGCGAACGACAAGATACATCGGGCAATTTCATCGTCCGGTACCGCCCGCACCGCGGCTTCCGCGAGTTCGACCGCACGCTCGATCACCCCACGCTCCCGAGGCAGCGCGCCAAACGCCACGCCCATGGATATTACGATCGAGAGCGTCCGCTTTGCACGGGCGTTGTCGGGACCTATCGAGAAAGCCTTCTCGGCAAGCTCTACCCCCACCAAAAGCGAGTCCCGAGTCATCTCAAAATATTTCATGAGGGCTTCGTTGACCAGCCTGCGCACTTCAGGGGTACCCGGCGGGCTTTTGTCTCGAACCTTCCAGTTGGTCAGTTGAAGTTCGAGGATCACGGCAAGAACAACAGACTGTGCGATCCTGTCCTGGAATTCGAGCGCGTTTTCGGAGTGGCCGTCGAATTTCTGGGCCCAGACGTGGTGGCCGCCGGCGGCGTCGACGAGCTGGATATTCACCCTCAACCCATTGCCGGATCTCTGGACGCTGCCGCTGAGCATATATCGCGCCCGGAGTATCCCTGGCGTCTTGGCTTCTTCGCCCGGGCCGCTCTTCTCGGGCGGAAGCGCGGCGAGCACGACATAGTCGGCCACTTCGGAGAGGGCCGTCGTGATGTCCTGGACAAGTCCCTTGGCGAAAAAGTCGTCGCCTTGCTTTCCGGTCAGATTGACGAAGTCGGCAACGCTGATGGACGGGCGCCCAAGGCGCTGGCTGGCCGGAACACCACTTGTCGACTGCACATTTGAGGCGTCGTCGGCGGCAAGCAACAGAGATTGCCAAAGCGCCCGCGTTTCAGGGCCTGCTTCGACGCCGAACTCCTTCTTCAGCATGCTTCTGCAAGCTTCGTATGTCCTGATTGCCCTGTCGCGTTGGCCACATGCAAGGAGCAATTCCATCTTGAGCCGATAGGATTCTTCCCGTGTCGGTTCCATGGCCAAAATACGATCGGCTAGGATCAGCCCTGCATCGGGGTCGACGAGACGGGCCAGCTTTTCGAAGGACTCAAGCGCACGGCTAAGCAGCCTGTCGCGTTCCGATGTGATCCAGTCATCGAACGCATTGCTTCCCAGATAAAGCCCGTCGAGGAAGGGCCCGGTGTAGTTCGCCAAGGCCTTCGCGAGGTCCTGAGCGGAACGGGCCGAGAGACCCGTTTCGAACTTCTCCACGTCGATTTGAAAGGCCTCTGGCCTCAGGGCGATCAGCTCACCGCTGGAATGGATGAGATCCACCCCTTCTCGCGCCAGATCCTGGCGCAGGACACTGAGGGCTTGCCGAAGGCTGTTGCGCGAATGTTCGCCGTCACTGTCGCCCCATAGGAGGTCAGCCAGCCTCTCCCGCGTCGCCGCCATGCCCGGACACCGGGCCAGATAGGCGATGATTGCCGGCCCTCGTTTCCCGGTCAGCCGAAGCGGACCGGCCGTTTCATTTTCAATCCGGAAACCGCCGAAGAGTGAGATTCTATTTGCAGCGCCCCTGTCCTCACTTTGCATTTGCTATCCCAGCCTGACGAAATCCTAACTCAAAACTAACGCTTCGCAACAGTCGGCCTTCGCGCTCAAGCGCTGCCGTAACGGCAGGCTGTTTAGGCTTTGCTAAATTAAAGTGACCAAGTCAACGAAAGGCTTGGTTCGAGGGGGACGCGTGTCCAGGACAAGAGCCAATTTGCTGCTGCTATTCGCAGCCGCTTTGTGGGGCTTCGGCAATGTCTCGCAAAAGATGGTGCTTGTGCATCTCGACGCGCTGAGTGCGGTGGGTCTGCGCTGCCTGATCGGCGGGCTGCTTGTGCTGCCCTTTGTCTTGATGGAGAGGCGGCTTTCGCTCGGGCCGGACTATTTTTCCAGCTTGGCCAAGGTGGGCGCGCTGTTTGCCATCTCCATCACGCTCCAGCAGCTTTGCTATATCAGTGCCTCCGTCACCAATGCCAGCTTCCTGGTCAGCACGGCAACGGTAATGACACCGCTAGCCGCCTGGTTTCTCGCAGGCGAGCGTCCGACAGCGAGTCTCACGGTCGCCGCCGGGCTGACCGTTGTTGGCGCACTGCTGTTGTCGGATGGGATTGCCGGGTTCAGCAGTGGCGATCTCACCGCTGTCCTCTCGGCTGCCTGCTATGCGCTCTGGGCAGTCGAGCTGGGCCGGCACATGCAGGTGCATGCGCGGCCGTTCACCGCAGCCGCGACACAGTTCTTCGGCGCCGCAGCCTTCGCCCTGCCGCTCGGCGCAATGCAAGGCAATCTGTCGTTGGCCGCCGCATTCGCAGCCGGCCCGGAACTGGCGATCCTCGGCGTGTTCTCCACTGCGATTGCCTTCGGCATACAGACGGTTGCCCTCCGCTTTACGCCGGCCAGCCACGCCGCCGTGATCGTCAGCGCAGAAAGCGTTTTCGGGGCGCTGGGCGCGGCGATCTTTCTCGGCGAGCGGAGCTCGTCCGCGAGCGCATTGGGTGCCGCCATCATTCTGGGTGCGATCCTGTCCGTGGCACTGTCGAACCGAGCGCCGCAGGCACGCACGTCCTTGCGAACCGCTTCGGTTCAACCCTCCGACGGGGCCCCTGCCTTTGCAGCTGCCGCCGCAAATTGGGCAGGCGATCGTCACCCCAACAATTCAGGTCCAGTGGAGGAATGTGATGACCCTTGCCGGTGATGCGAAACCTATTCCGGCCCCGGCTGCCGCCCGACACGGGGCCAGTGGCGTCGATCAGCCAGGCGGCGGTGGCCTTGCCGATGGCGGCAGGACTTGTCGTGGGGGCGCAGTGATGGACGCGCGGACGATCCTTCTTCCTATCGCACATTTGGTTTCGGCGCTTCGCGCCCGCATGAAGGGACCGGGCGGCTATTACAACAGCGGTAACGCGCTCGGCCTCATTGTCGGTCTCGCGATCCAGATTGCTACCGCGCCGGTCGGCTTGCATGAGGGAAGCAGCGTCACCATGGCGGTGATCGAATATTTCGCCGGCAGCCATGGCACTGTTGCGCTGACCTTGACCACCCTGGTCTTCTTCTGGGGCGGCGAGGCCTATCACCGGGCCTGGGCAAGGCCGGATGCTCCCGATCCCACCCTCAACCGTCTGGGCGACTTCCTGTCGGGTCTGGGTGCGATCGGACTCGGTATTGCCCTGTTGCTGCTCGGCGATCCATTGCTTGCGGCGACCTCTGGCCTGCTCCATGCCCTGGGCAAATTCGGCAGCACCTTCCACAGGCCCGGCACGCCAATTCCGATGTGGCCGGCCGCTTGGCCCGATCCGTTCCGCAGTGCGGTGCTCGCCAGCCGGTTGCCGGCAATGCTGGCGACGACCGTCGCCCTCGGCCGAGCTCTGCCGGAGGTCTGGTCGGGCGGGTCCTTCGCGGCACTCGCCATGCCACTGACCTTGCTCGGCTGTTATCTTTTGTGGACCAAGGCCGATCTGCTGCTGTTCGGGGTGGGTGCCAAGGCGCCCCGCCAAATTTCCACATGTTGAGCTCGCTTTTTGAAACGACCGGATGTCGAGATGGAGAATGACATGTTTGGCAGTGTATATCATCAGGACGCCGGCCCCCTATCCTTTCGTGAACGGGTACGGACGAAAGGTTGGGGCATTCTGACGCCGGTCAGTTCAATCTCGAGAGTGACAGGAATAGTCGCAGCTTCGATGTTTTGGGCGATCTCTGCCCATGCCGCGAACGTTGACGTCGCTATCGTGTTCGCGGTCGATTTCTCGTCGTCAATCGATCCAAAGATCGCCGATATGCAACGCGAGGGACATGCCGCGGCACTCACCTCGCCAGAGATCATCGCCGCCATCAGCCGGAATTACGTTGGCTGCATCGGCATTGCCTACTTTGAATGGTCGAGCCCCGGACACGCGCGCATCGTGCTGCCGTGGACAAGCATCTGCGGACTGGAAGATGCCAAAGCGGCGGCTGCGGTGATCAGCAGGAAAGGCGATACCGGCTTCATCCGCAGAGGGCGAGGCGGAACATCCGTTTCCTCGGCTATCGACATCGGCAGTCTCCTGCTCGACCAGTTTCCGGGAAAGGCAGCCAAGAAAGTCATCGATATCTCCTCCAACGGCGAGAACAACGACGGGCTTCCCGTCCAACCGAGCAGGTCGAACGCCATAGCCAAGGGATATACGATCAATGCCATCGCCATCCCGACGGAGGATGAGAGTCCCGACGAACCTCTGGCATCCTATTTTGCAGAATCGGTCATTGGCGGTTCCCAGGCCTTCGTCATGACGCCGAAGGGGCCAGACGACTACACGATGGCGCTTCGCCGCAAGCTCGTGACTGAAGTAAGCATGATCGACGACCGTCCGCTGTGAAGTGTGCCATACAGGACGAACTTTCGACGCGCCATCCGAGCGCATTGCACAACGAGAGCCCGGCCCGCTGCAGCGCGGGACCTTGTGGGGACCGTCAGGACAACAGCCTATCGCCGCAACGCGTGTATGCTTGCCTTGCTTTCGCCGGGCACCGGCAACGCCATGTCGTCATCGAGAAGACGCGTGATGCGGGCAAAGCCGGTGAACGCTTTCCTTGCTTCCTCGGCCGACATCTGGCCCGACAAGGCGGCCGAGCAACAATTCAGCGCGCACTGATAAACCGGACCGCGCCGTCCCGTCGGCCATTTCCGCAAGAACATCATGGCTTCGGCAACACTATCGATTTCTTCCAAAGGGTGTCCCTGCCCGCGCGAAATCCGCACGGGCGAAAAGAAATGCAATTGATCCATCGTTTCCTCCCGGTCGACCGCAATGCGCTCGATCGAACCCCACCAAACGCGCCAATAGCCGGTTGGTTCCAGGCAAAAATGGAATTTTTTAGAAATCTGTCAGGCGAAGGCGATCACCCGTGCGGTGGTGAGTGTCGCCTACATCGTGGGGAAGTGGCAGGCGACTTTGCGACCGGGCCGGTATTCCCGTAACTGCGGCCGCTCCGAACGGCAGCGCTCCGCCGCGATCGGGCATCGGGGATGGAAACGGCAGCCGGTTGGAGGGTTCAGCGGGCTCGGTACGTCGCCGGTGAGGATGATGCGCTTGCGCGTCCCACCGGGCGTCGTCTCCACGACGGGAACCGCCGAGATCAGCGCCTGGCTATAGGGATGGGCTGGTGCTGCAAACACTTCTTCCGCCGGCCCTTCTTCGACGATCGAGCCGAGATACATGACCGCGATGCGGGTTGAAACCTGACGTACCACAGACAGGTCGTGGGCGATGAAGATGTAAGTGAGGTTGAGCTTCTCCTGCAGATCGGCGAGCAGGTTGACGATTTGCGCCTGCACCGACACGTCGAGCGCAGAGACGGGTTCGTCCAGGACCACAAGGTCCGGATTCAATGCAATAGCCCGCGCGATGCCGACGCGCTGGCGTTGTCCGCCGGAAAATTCGTGCGGAAACCGCATGACGTGATCCGGCAGCAAGCCGACAAGGTCGAACAGTTCCGCCACGCGTTTGGTGATCTCGCTCGACGAGAGCCTGCCATGGATGCGCAGCGGCTCGGCCACCAGGTCGCCGACGCGCCGGCGCGGATTGAGCGATGCCGACGGATCCTGGAAAACCATTTGCAGGCGCCGCCGCAGCGGCCTGAGTTCAGACAGCGACTTCGAGGTGATGTCGTTGCCTTCGAACAGAAGCTCGCCGTCCGATATGTCGTAGAGCCTCACCAGACAGCGCGCCAGCGTGGACTTGCCGCATCCGGATTCGCCGACCAGCCCAACCGTCTCGCCGCGCCACACGGTCAGGGAAACATTGTCGACCGCATGGACGGTTCGCTTGCCCTCGGCAGAAAAGCGGCTGCCGATGGAAAAGCGCCTGCCCAGCGAACGCGTCTCGAGGATTGGGCGGTTCTTGTCGATCATCGGTCCGCTCATGCCTGTGCCACCCTGAAGCATGCCGCGGCATGGGTGCCGCTCCCGAGATCGGGCTTGCCGGCCTCGCAGGGTTCGTAGTGAACTGGACACCGCGGACCGAACGCACAGCCCTGCGGCAGTCGCAGCAATGATGGCGGCGAACCGGGAATGGCCGGCAGGCGCCGTGGTTTTTCGCCGGTCAGCGGCGGGATCGAACCCAGCAGCGCGCGCGTATAGGGGTGTCGCGGATCGGAAAACAGCTCCGCGCGACTGCCGCGCTCCACCACGCGGCCGGCATACATGACCATGACCCGGTCGGCGAGTTCGGAGACCACGCCCATGTCATGCGTGATGAAGACGACCGCCGACTTGTGCGTCGCGCGCAGCTTGCGCACCAGATCGAGAATACCGGCCTGTACGGTGACGTCGAGCGCCGTGGTCGGTTCGTCAGCCACCAGCAGCGCCGGATTGCAGGACAAAGCCATTGCGATCACCGCCCGTTGACGCATGCCTCCGGACAGTTGGTGCGGGTAGCGCGACATCGCCTCGTGCGGGTTCGGAAAATTCACCTCGGCCAGCAGTTCCTCGACGCGCTCCATCGCCTTGGACTTGCTGATGTTGCGATGCGCGCGGATCTGTTCGGCGATCTGCCAGCCGATCGTGTAGACAGGCGTCAATGCGGTCATCGGATCCTGGAAGATCATCGCGATCTCGTTGCCGCGCAGCCGCCTGAGTTCGCGTGCGGGCAGTCCCACGAGTTCGCGGCCCTTGTAGCGGATCGACCCTTCGATGGTGGCGTTGGGATCGGTGATGAGACCCATGACGGCCAGCAGCGACACGGTCTTGCCGGAACCGGACTCACCGACGACACCGAGGATCTCGCTCTCCTCGAGGTCGAAGGAAACGCCATCGATGGCCCGCACCAGGCCATCATTTGTGCGGAAGGAAACTCTGAGGTCGCGCACCGACAGTATCATGATGTCCTCAGGCGCGGATCGAGAAGGATGTAGACGAAATCTACGACCGCATTGGCGATAACCACGAACATGGACGCATACATCACCGTCGCCATGATCATCGGCAGATCGAGATTCTGCAGAGCGTCATAAGTGAGCTTGCCGATGCCGTGCAGCCCGAACACCACCTCTGTCAGCAAGGCCGAGCCTCCCACCAGCGCGCCGAAATCCAGGCCGAACAGAGTGACGAAGGCGATGAGCGACGTGCGCAAGGCATGGCGCAGCAGGATGCGGGTTTCCGACAGCCCCTTGGCCCGGGCCGTGCGGATATAGTCTTCCTGCAGCGATTCGATGATTGCCGCGCGCAGCACGCGCCCGTAAATGCCGATATAGAGAATGGACAGTGTGATCCAGGGAATGACCAGGGTCAGAAACCAGCCCTTCGGATCGTCGGAGAAATTCTTGTAGCCGAGCGGTGGCACCCAGGAGAACGCCCAGCTGTCGTGGTAGCGGCTCTGGGTGATCAGGTTCATCACTTCGCCCAGCCAGTACACCGGCATCGAAATACCGAGCAGCCCCAGCGCCATCAGCAGCTTGTCCAGCCAGCTGCCGCGCGTGGCGGCGGCGGCGATGCCGATGATGATGGAGACGACCACCCACAGGATCGCCGCTCCGAACACCAGCGAGAGTGTGACCGGGATGGAATCCATGACCGCCGGCACCACCTTCCAGCCACGATTGGCGAAGGAGGTCAGGTCGCCGGTGACGAAGATCTTCTCCATCATCGTCACATATTGCACGTAGAGCGGCCGGTCGAAGCCGAAGCTGTGGCGTACCGCCTCCAGCACTTCGGGCGATGCATTGCGGCCGGCGATGCGCGCCGCCGGGTCGGCGCCCGGCGTTGCGAAGAAAATCAGGAAGACGATGACCGAGATGCCGAACATCACGAACAGCATCTGGCCGAAACGGCGCAGGATGGCGTAGATCATCAGTCGCGCCCCAGCCGAACCTTGGAGCGCGGATCGAGCGCGTCGCGCAGGCCGTCGCCGAAGACATTGAGCGCCATGACGGAAACCGCGATCGCCAGCCCCGGCACCAGCGCCACCAATGGCCTGGTGTAAAGCAGCGCCTGTCCGTCCTGGATGATGGTGCCCCAGCTCGCGGCCGGCGGCTGCACGCCGATCGAAAGGAAGGAAAGCGCCGATTCCGTAAGCATGTTCAGCGCCATCATCAGCGGCACGAAGACGATGAGCGTGGTGGTAACGTTGGGCAGGATGTCGCGCCACAGGATGCGCCATCCCGGCACGCCCAGATTGATCGCGGCCAGCACGAACTCGCTTTTACGCAGTGCCAGAACCTGCCCGCGGATTGGGCGGGCCACATAGGGCACGTAGACGATGCCGATGATGATGACAGGCAGCCACAGACTGCCGGACTCGATCTGGATCGGTCCGATCGTGATGCCATGCGCGATGGTGACGATGGAGAGCGAAATCGCCAGCAGATAGATCGGGAACGCCCACAGTATGTCGAGGAACCGCGATAGCACCGTGTCGGTGACGCCGCCGAAATAGCCGGCGATCAATCCCGCCGCCGTGCCCAGGATCAGGGTGAAGATGGTGGCTGCTCCGGAGATCAGCAACGAGCTCAGCCCGCCATAGAGCATCCTGGCCATGACATCGCGCCCCTGGCTGTCGGCGCCGAGGAAATAATTGCCCAGCCGCCAGGTCGGGCCGAGCGGTGTGTAGCCAAGCCCGAGCCCTTCCGTCGATTGTTCCATCACTGGAACGTCGGCACCGTCGATCTGGATGACGGCGTCGAGCGTCGAGGCGAAGGGGTCCACGCCTGCCCATTTTGCATAAAGAGGCGCACTGAGGCAGGCAAGCACGATGAGGAGGAACACGGCCAGCGACGCCATGGCAGCCCTGTCCCTTGCCAGCTTCGCAAACGCGACGGCCCAGGGCCCTCGCGTCTTGCGCGGCGCGGCGACAGCTACGTTCGACACGGACGTGCCCCTCCGCGGTTCGTTACTGCACCCAGGCCATTACTGTACCCAGGATTGGGTGATCATCCAGTTGAACTGCCGGTTGAACTTGAAATTGCCGAGACGTTTGCTGACAAAGTCAAGCCGCTTCGGCGTGAAGAGGCCAACGGCGGGTGCCTTGTCGGTGACTTGCCTGTCGATTTCAGCCCACATTTTGTCGGCGGCTTTCTGGTCGGTGACGCCGAGGTCCAATGCTTTTTGCATCTTGGCGTCGATTTCCTTGTCGCAGAAGCCGGCGATGTTGATCGAGGCGTCCGAGCCTTCACGGAAGGAGGCGCAGCTGAACAGGATGTTCAGGAAATCCGAGGCCGCAGGATAGTCCTTGTACCACTGGGTGACGGACATCTGCACCTTGTTGTTGGTGTTCTGGATGTAGGTAAACTGGATGTTCGACGAGATCGGCTTGACGTCGGCGACATAGCCGATGCTGGTCAGCACGCTCTGCAGATAGACGCCGATGGACCGCGAAATGGCGGTGTCCTCGACGATGATCGTCACCTTCTGGCCCTTGGTGCCGGAGTCCTCGACGAGCTGCTTTGCCTTGTCGAGGTCTCCGGCCGACCATTTGGCGCCCGGATTCTTGGTGAAGGGGCAATAGTCTTCATGGCCGGGGAAGTCCGGCGGCAGGACCTGGCAGACCGGCGAGGCCAACACCTTGCCACCGAACAGCTTGACCAGCGTGTTGCGGTCGATCGCATAGGCAACGGCCTGGCGCGCTTTTTCATTGTCGAAGGGCGCGAGACGGTTGTTCAGCGGCGCGTACCACCACGCCGAAAGCGGCGAGATGTGCAACTGGTCCATGGATTTGCTGCCGAGTTCGCCGAGGCGGTCGCTCGGCAGAGCGTCGAACATCCAGTCCGCTTCGCCGTTCTGGATCGCGGTGACGGCTGCCTCTTCGGACAGGCCGAAATCATATTGGACGACATCCGGATAGCCGTCCGGCTGGGCTTCTTCGCTCCACTGCTTGAAATTGGGGTTGCGGGAAACCGTCATGCCCTTATTGGGGTCGAAGGCGGAGATCATGTACGCGCCGGTGCTGGGAATGGGCTTGGAACCCATGTCTTCGGCGGGCGTGTCCGCCGGCAGGACCACGGCATGCGGCAAGGCAAGCTTGTAGAGCAGCTCGGCATCCGGCTTGGTGATGTTGATGGTGATGGTGCCGGCCGCTTCGTCGCCGACAACGCCGCCTTCCAGCGTGCAGCTCTTGGTGTCGGCCAGGCATTTGTCCGCGCCGACGATGCCAGCATAGAACGTGCCGGAGGTGGGTCCGGAAACCTTGAAGATGCGCTGGAAGGAAGCGACGACGTCCTTCACGCCAAGATCCTGGCCGCTGGAGAACTTGATGCCCTTGCGCAGCTTGAAGGTGAAGGTCTTACCGTCATTGCTGACCTGCGGCAGGGCCTCGGCCAGATCGGGAACGATGGTGAAGCCGTCCATGCCCTCGGCCTTGCGGAAGGCCACCAGGCCGTCATAGATCGGCTGGTACATCTGCCAGCCCTGGTCCGTGTAATTGATGTGCGGATCGAGCGTTCCGGCCGCGGAGCGGGCCAGCAGGCGGATGGTGCCGCCTCGGTGCTCCTTGAGATATTCGGCCTGTGCCGGGGCCAGCCATGTACCGGCCAGCAATGCCGCGGCTGTTGCCGCCAGAAGCAGTTTCTTCATGTCTTCATTCCCCTTTTTTTCAGTTATCGTTGTGGTCCAGGAAGTCTCCCACCACCCGCATGCACGCATCTTGCTCTTCGACATGCGGCATGTGGCTGGAATGCTCGAATATCTCCCAGCGAGACCCCTTGATGCCGTCCTTGTAGGGCTGCACGGTCGCGGGCGTGGCCTCGTCGTGACGTCCGGAGATGATCAGTGTGGGAACATCGATGGCCGGCAGGCGCTCGACGATGCTCCAGTTCTTCAGCGTTCCGATGACATGGAACTCGTTCGGCCCATTCATCAGATTATAGACGGTCGGATTGCGCACGACCTGGGCGAAACTTTCCGTGACTTCGGGCGGGAAAGGCACGACCCGGCAGACATGCCGCTCGTAGAACACCATCGTCGCCGCCTGGTACGCCGCATCGTCCGTCGTGCCGGCCTGCTCGTGCCGGGTCAGAGTCTCCTGCACATCGGCGGGCAGATCCGCACGCAACCGGTTGGCCTCTTCGACCCACAGTTTCATGGACGCCGGTGAGTTGGCAATGGTCAGCGATTTCAGACCCTTCGGCCGCGTCACGGCATATTCGGCGCCCAGCATGCCGCCCCAGCTCTGGCCGAGCACGTGGAAGCCCGCCCGAATGCCGAGATGGTCGACCAGGTTTTCAAGCTCGTCGATGAACAGCCCAGGTGTCCAGAAATCGGCGCCCTTCTCAGGCAGTAAGGTGGAATTGCCGCAGCCCAACTGGTCATAATGAATGATGGCGCGATCCCTGCGCGCAAGAAGCTTGTAGGCATCGACATAATTGTGGGCGACGCCCGGGCCGCCATGCAGGATCACCACCGGCGCCTTTTCGCCACCGAGTTCGCCACTGACCCGATACCAGGTCTCGTGGGCCCCGAAAGCGGCCCGTCCTTCCATGCCGATGATCTCAGATGACATCCCAGTTCCCAGTGCGGTTGAAGGCATCTTGTATTTGTCCGTGACTGCGGGCGCCTAACTCATGTTTCGGCTGACCTGCACCCACTCTTCCAGCATCTGCACGCCAAATGCCGTGGCGCCTTGCCTGCCCAGAGGCCGATCGGTGTCGGTCAGTTCCTTGCTGGCGATGTCGAGATGCACCCAGGGGCGGTCTTCAGTGAAGTGACGCAGGAAGGCCGCCGCATAGGGAGCGTCGCCGTCTTCCATGTCCTTGGCATGATGCCGCAGGTCCGCGAACGGCGATTGCAGACCCTCATCATAGGCCCGGTCGAGCGGCAGCCGCCAGAACCGTTCGCCGACCGCTTCTCCGGCCGCGATCATCTGTGACGCGATGGCATCGTCGGTGCTGAACAGGCCGGCGAATATCGACCCCAGGCCACGCGTCACCGAATAGGTCAGCGTCGCCAGATCGACGATCACCGAAGGGTTGAAGCGCGTGGCTGCATAGTGGAGGCAGTCGGCCAGAAGCAGGCGTCCTTCCGCATCCGTGTCGAACACTTCCACGGTCTGTCCGGACGCCGTCGTGATGATGTCGCGCGGTTTGAGCGCGGTGCCGGATGGCATGTTCTCGGCGATGCCGAGAACACCGACAACATGTACCGGGCTGCCTTGCCGGGCGAGCGCGATCAGCAGGCCGACCACAGCGGCCGCTCCGCCCATGTCGGCTTTCATGTCGAACATTTGCGCTCCGCCCTTGATGCAGAGGCCTCCCGAATCGAAGCAGACGCCCTTGCCGACGAAAGCGAGTGGTTGAGCGGGCGCACCCTTGCCCCGGTAACGCAGGACAGCGACCCGGGGCGGGCGCGCCGAGCCCGATCCAACAGCAAGAAGCGCGTTCATGCCGAGCTCCTTCAGTTGCGCGGCATCGAGCATTTCGATGTCGATGCCGGCTTCACGCAGCGGCTCCAGATGATCGTGGAAATTGTCGGGATGGAGATGGTTCGGCGGCAGGTTGACCAGGGTGCGTGCATATTCCACGCCGTCGGCGATGGCATTGATCCGCGCCAGCGCCGCGGTCAGATCCGGGCCGCCGGCCCCGACCAATTTCACCCGCAAGGTTCGATCCGCTCCTGCTCCTTGCCGCCGGTTGCGCATGTCGAAACGATAGCGGCGTAGCCGCATGCCGAGCGCGACACGCGCCAGGATTTCGGCTCCGGGCAGGTCAACGCCGGCGATGGGGTCCAGGACCAGCGTGGCCGCGCATTCTCCCTTGCCCTCCAGATGCGCGGCAAGCAGACCGCCGGCGCGTGCCAACGACAGGGCGGTTACCGTTTCAGCTTTGCCCAAGGCCAGGACGACCACGCGCTTGGTCGATACGGCCTGAGGAGCAATAAGATCGATGCAGGTGCCGGATTCGGCCAAGGCGGCCGGGTCGGAGCAGGCGCGAGAGAGAATCCCGCTCATCTCGGCATCCATGGCGACTGCCCGCGGGCCAAAGCCCGTGTGGGCAGTTTGCAAAATCACGACGACAGAGGCTTCGGCGGAAATCTCGTCCGCGGTCTCGAAAACCGGCGCTGGCGATTGAGGCATAGGCTGGCGCTCTCTCCAATTGCGGCAACACCAGCCGGTAGCGAGCAACGCTTCGCTCGCCCCGGTGGAGACTGGTCAAGCCGGTCTCCGCCGTTCGTGGTATAATGCCGGTCCCCAAACAGTCGCTTTCTTGAGACGACTTAATTGCTCTTGTCTTCTGGGTATCCCCTAACGGGGCAGGCGATCAAACGCGAATTCTGCCCATGTCGATTGACAAAAACTCAACTGACAATTCATGATCGGCCAATGGCCCTTCCCTCACTCAATGGCATGCGCGCTTTCGAGGCCGCCGCTCGCCTCGGCAGCGTAAAGGACGCGGCGGAAGAACTGCATCTGACACCCTCGGCTGTCAGCCGCCACATCCGCGCGCTTGAACGAAATCTTGGCCAGGACCTGTTCGAACGCGGTTTTCGCCAGATAACGCCAACCATCAGGGGCTCCTACTATGCGCGCAGCCTCTCGGAGGCGTTCGAAGCCATCTGGCGCGCCACCGATGACGTCAGCCTGTCCGAGGGGTCGCGCCACGGCAAGATCCAACGGGTCCGGGTCTTGTGCGTGCCCACCGTTCTGAACCTTTGGCTGGCGGACCGGTTGCCGAACTTTCGCCGATTGCATCCGTCGGTGGATCTGGAGATCTCCACTTCAGGCAAGCGCGCCAACTTCGATTTGGCCATTATCGACGAGTTCGTCTACAAGGCCGGCCCGGCTTTGACGCTGCTGATCCCGCTGCTTTTGACCCCCGTCTGTGCGCCTTCGCTTTTGGAGGGGCCTGTGCCGCTGCGATCGCCGGCCGATCTGGTCAATCATCATCTGATCCATGAATGCGAAACCATGAGATGGAAGCGTTGGCTGGAGCAGGAAGGCGTTCTGGAAACGACGCCAAAATCCAGCACGACACTGGATGATTGCACCCTGATCATGCGCGAAGCGATCAATGGCGCCGGAATAGCGCTTGCGGACACGATCATGGCGCAAGATTTTCTACAGCAAGGCAAACTGGTCGCGCCGTTCCATGTCCGTCACACCTATCCGGCCGGCATTTACCTGCATCAGCGTCGCAGCATCGGCAACAAACCAGGCACCGGCCTGTTTCAGGATTGGCTGCTCGCCGAAGTCGCGGACCACAAGCAGGTGATGGCCATCGCTTAGATGGCCCCCTACCGAAGGTGTCGGCAGCCACCGCTTCAGATTGAAATCCTGGTGTCGAACTTCGAATCATCCGTGCCGGGTTCAGCGATGACCCACCATCGCCTTGCATCGATAATCGCAGTTCTCATTGAATATCTTTAAGGCCAAAGCCGGCAAATAGGTTGCTTGTCGGTTCCCCTGCGGCAGGCTTAACCTGCACGCGGCCAACGCGTGAGGGCGCGTGCTGCAAAAGGGGAACATTGCCATGACGATACAGGGTGCTTCACCTGATCTGTACAACGAGGATCTGGCTCCGGCCAAAGTGCGAAACTGGGGACCATTCTCGATCTTCAACGTCTGGACATCGGACGTCCACAGCCTTTGGGGCTACTATCTTGCCGCCAGTCTGTTCCTGTTTTGCGGCGGCTTCGTCAATTTCATCATCGCCATAGGCATCGGATCGCTGATCATCTATGTGCTGATGAACATGGTCGGCTATGCCGGCGTGAAGACGGGCGTGCCCTACCCCGTGCTTGCCCGCGCCTCTTTCGGCATCTGGGGCGCCAACATACCGGCACTGGTGCGCGCCATCGTCGCCTGCTTCTGGTACGGCGCGCAGACGGCCGCCGCCTCGGGCGCGATCGTGGCGCTGCTGATCCGCACGCAGTGGTTCGCCGATTTCAACGCCAGCACGCATTTCCTCGGCCATACCGGCCTGGAGGTGATCTGCTTCGTGGTCATCTGGGGGCTGCAACTGCTGATCATCCAGAACGGCATGGAAACGGTGCGCCGCTTCCAGGACTGGGCCGGCCCCGCAGTGTGGGTGATGATGCTGATCCTGGCGATCTATCTCTGCGTCAAATCCGGGAGATTTGCCTTCACCAGCGACATCCCGATGGACGTGTTGCTGGACAAGACGAAGGACGCGGGCGTGCCCGGCACGCCCGGCTCGTGGACTTCGCTGTTTGCGGTGGCAGCAATCTGGGTCACCTATTTCTCGGCGCTCTATCTCAACTTCTGCGATTTCGCCCGTTACGCGCCGGACAAGGCATCGCTGCGCAAGGGCAACATCTGGGGCCTGCCGATCAACCTCATCCTGTTCTCGCTGGTCGCCGGCGTCACCACCATTGCCGCCTTTGACGTCTATGGCGAGGTGCTGCTGCATCCCGACCAGATCTCGGCGAAATTCGACAGCTGGTTCCTGGCGGCGCTCGCAGCCCTGACCTTTGCGGTTGCGACCCTGGGCATCAACGTGGTCGCCAATTTCGTCTCGCCGGCCTTCGACTTCTCCAACGTCTTCCCCAGGCAGATCGACTTCAAGAAGGGCGGCTATATCGCGGCCGTCATTGCCCTGCTGCTCTATCCCTTCGCGCCATGGGAAGGCAGTGCCGCTTCCTTCGTCAACATCATCGGCGCGACGATGGGGCCGATCTTCGGGGTGATGATGGTCGACTACTACCTGATCCGGAAGGGTGAGATCGACGTTGAGGCGCTTTACCGCGAAGACGGCGAGTTCCGTTTCCAGGGCGGCTGGCACGTCAATGCATTCATCGCCGCCGGCATCGGCGCCATCTTCTCGTCGATCCTGCCCAACTTCACCAACTGGCTGCCGTCCTGGTGGGGCGTCTATGGCTGGTTCTTCGGCGTGGCGATCGCCGGCATCATCTACTACGTGCTACGCACCGCCGCTTTAGGCGCCGGCGCCAGGACCGCGAAAGCCTGACGGGCGTCATTCGGGGCGGCGCAAAGCCGCCCCGAACTACCCGAGCATCTCGGCCAATCTGCGCACTGTGTTCCAGTTGCGCGACGTGCCCGTGCCCATGCGCTTGTGATTCATTGCCGCGAGCAGCCGCGAGCTTGTCCTCTCGCGTGAAAATACGACCCAGATGTCGCCGCCGACCGAAGTCACTTTTTCATCCTCGCCGGCATAGGCTTGGAGCCCCTTCACGGCCTCCACGGGCGCAGGCTTGCGCATCACCCGTACGGCCACCTGATCGCCTGCTTTAGCCGAATCGGCCGGGAACGGATTGCCGGCGGCAAGCTTCAGCCAGTCCTGGGCACCGCGCACGAGGATATCGACATGGCGGCCGAAGGTTTTTTCAAAGGCTGCCTCCAACCACCGTTCGAGGTCGGCGATATCAGTTGCCGGTGCCTCGAAGACCAGATTGCCCGTCGACACCAGCGTGCGCGGGTTGTTCAGCCCGAGCTCTTCGGCCATAGCCTTGAGGTCGGCCATGACGACCCGGCGGCCCTCGCCCAGGATGATGCTGTAAAGCAGCGCGACATAGGTCTGCATTGCCGCCCGACCTGATCGCTACACCAACCGGCTCTGCTCCACCGCCGCCTCGATGAAACTGGCGAACAGCGGATGCGGGTCGAGCGGCCGGCTTTTCAGTTCCGGATGATATTGCACGCCGATGAACCAGGGGTGGTCTGGATACTCGACCGTCTCCGGCAGCACGCCGTCGGGCGACATGCCGGCAAACACCAGGCCGCAATCTTCGAGCCGCTCCTTGTAGTCGACATTGACCTCGTAGCGGTGGCGATGGCGCTCGAAAATCTGTGTGTCGCCGTAAATCTCGGCGATCTTGGAGCCCTTGGCGAGTTCGGCTTGATAGGCGCCGAGCCGCATCGTGCCGCCGAGATCGCCGGTTTCGCGGCGCTTCTCCAGCATGTTGCCTTTCAGCCATTCGGTCATCAGGCCGACGACCGGTTCCTCGGTCGGACCAAACTCGGTCGAAGACGCATGCTCGACGCCGGCCAGCGACCGCGCGGCCTCGATGCAAGCCATCTGCATGCCGAAGCAGATGCCGAAATACGGCACCTTGCGCTCGCGCGCGAACTTCGCCGCCAGGATCTTGCCTTCGGCACCGCGCTCGCCAAAGCCGCCGGGAACCAGGATGCCATGCACCTTTTCCAGCCATGGCGTCGGATCCTCCTTTTCGAAGATCTCCGATTCGATCCAGTCGAGCTTGACCTTGACGTGGTTGGCCAGGCCGCCATGCGAGAGCGCCTCGATCAGCGATTTGTAGGCATCCTTGAGGCCGGTATATTTGCCGACCACGGCGATGGTGACCTCGCCTTCCGGATTGTGGATGCGGTTGGACACCGCCTGCCAGGGCTCCATGCGCGGCTTCGGCGCCGGATCGATGCCGAAGGCGGCCAGCACTTCCGAATCGAGCCCTTCCTTGTGGTATGCCATCGGCACGTCGTAGATATGCGGCACGTCGAGCGCCTGGATCACAGCGCTCTCGCGGACGTTGCAGAACAGCGACAATTTTCTGCGTTCTTCCTTGGGGATGGCGCGGTCGGCGCGGACCAGCAGGATGTCGGGCGCGATGCCGATGCCGCGCAGCTCCTTGACCGAATGCTGAGTCGGCTTGGTCTTCAGCTCGCCCGCTGTCGGGATGTAGGGCATCAGCGTCAGATGCACGTAAACGGCGTTGTTGCGCGGCAGGTCGTTGCCGAGCTGGCGTATCGCTTCCAGGAACGGCATCGCCTCGATGTCGCCGACCGTGCCGCCGATCTCGCAAAGCACGAAATCATAGTCGTCATTGCCGTTGAGGACGAAATTCTTGATCTCGTCGGTGACGTGCGGAATGACCTGCACGGTTGCGCCGAGATAATCGCCGCGCCGCTCACGCTCGATGATGTTCTTGTAGATGCGGCCGGTGGTGATGTTGTCCTGCTGATTGGCGGAGCGGCCGGTGAAGCGCTCGTAATGGCCAAGATCGAGATCGGTTTCCGCGCCATCATCAGTGACGAAAACCTCGCCATGCTGGTACGGCGACATCGTGCCCGGATCGACATTGAGGTAGGGGTCGAGTTTTTTGATGCGTGCGCGATAGCCTCGCGCCTGCAGGAGAGCCCCAAGGGCCGCTGCGGCTATGCCTTTTCCAAGTGAGGAAACCACGCCGCCTGTGATGAATACATATCGCGCCATGGGAGTCATCGCTTAACGCGGCCGGATTGATTCCGCCAGAGAAAAAACCACCGCGAAGGTTTTTTCCCAAGAAGGCGCTCGGATCGTGAACAGGGCAAAACAAAAGGGCCGGCTGAGCCGGCCCTTTCGGCAGGATGACGAAAACGTCAGATGATAACGACCTTGGTGCCAACCCTGACGCGGCTGTAGAGGTCCATGACGTGCTCGTTGATCATGCGGAAGCAGCCATTCGAGGCGCTGGTTCCGATCGACTGCGGCGCGATGGTGCCGTGGATGCGCAGATGCGTGTCCTTCTTGCCGTCATAGAGGTAGATGGCGCGGGCGCCGAGCGGGTTCTGGCCACCGCCGGGCATGCCGTCCTTGTACTGGCCGTAATGCTTCGGCTCACGCTTCTGCATGTCCAGCGTCGGGATCCAGCGCGGCCATTCCTGCTTGTCGCCGACCGCAACCGTACCCTTGTACTGCAGACCCTCGCGGCCGACCGCAATGGCGTAGCGGCGGGCGGTGGAGGACGATTCGACGAGGTAGAGGCGCCGCGCGCTGGTGTCGATGACGATGGTGCCCGCATCGTAACCGCTGAATTCCACGTCCTGCGGCACGAATTCCGGCTTCACCTTGAACTGCTTCTTGGCTTCCCTCTTGGCGAGCACCTGGTCGAGAGCCCGTGTCTCAGGGAGATAGCTTATCGAAGACCCGGACGAGGTCCCGCCGAAGAGACCGGCGAACAGACCACCGTTGCTCGGCTGCTTCTGGCCGATGACCTCGCTGCGCAGCTCGCCATTGTTGCCGGTCAAGGCGACGTTCATCGCCTCTGCCGGAAGCGGCTCTGCCGATTGGATCGGCGCGATCGGTTCGATAGGCTCGATGATCTTGGCAACCTGCTTCTTGGCCGGCTTGGCATCGGCCACCTCGGTTGCCGGCGCGCTCTTGCCCTTCTTGGCAAGGAACGCCTGCCGTTCAGCGTCGGCCTTGGCCTTGGCCGCCTCGCGCATCGCCAGTTTCCTGGCTTCGAGCGCCTTGGCTTTGGCGGCCTCCTTGTCGGCAACGATCTTGGCCTCGATCTTCTTGATCTGGGCGAGGTCGTCGGGCGTCGGGTTTTTCTTCTTCTTGAGAAGCTTCAATTGCGACGCGTCACTTTTGACGGCGACGTTGATGGCGGAGGTTGTTTCAACCGAAGGCTGTGCGGCCATATTGGCTGGAACGCCAGCGAAAGCGGGGGAACTGATGCCGATTGCGGCACAAAGTCCCAGGAAAATGAAGCTGCGAAGCTGCATGGCGAAGATCCGATCGTTCTATGCTTGTTGCCCACGGCGTCGCCCAGCGCCCCCCAAGGGCGCCGGAAGTGCCGCGCGCAATCTATAGTCGAATAAGCGCGGGGGCCTCAAGCGTGAGGTCGTACCTCACCCAGTCGAATCTTTGTGATCTCGCTGCATTTGCCGCGACTGTGTTCAAACGAGCACAGATCGCGGCTTCAGCCGCCGAAGACTACTGGTTTGGAACCTGCGGGGCCGCCGGCGCGGCGGGAGCGGCGCCATTGGTTGCCGGCGGCGTCGACCCGGCGGCAGGCGCCGTGGCCGGCGCGGTCGCCGGAGCCGCGGCATCGTTGCCTGACGGCGGCGTCGGCGTGGTGGTGCCTGCGGGCGCCGGGGTGGTCGTGCCGGGCAATTGGTTGAGCACGCCTTTGCCTGCACCGTCCGATGTCGCCGGCACGCGGTCGAGGATATCGATCGGCTTCTCGCCGTAGCGGGCGACGATCGACAGGGTCAAGGACGTGGCGAAGAAGGCGGCCGCCAGGATCGCCGTCGCACGCGTCAGCGCATTGGCAGCGCCACGCGCGGTCATGAAGCCGGAGCCGCCACCGATGCCGAGGCCGCCGCCTTCGGAGCGCTGCAGCAGCACCACGCCGACAAGGGCGAGCACAACCATGAGATGGATGACGATCAGTACGGTTTCCATAGTTTATCCTGGCAAGGCCTTGCCCGGCCGCGGACACGACCGGTGAATTGGAGGCGGCTCAATACAATGCTTTGACGGCATTTCCAAGCCCGTGGCCGGAATATGGGAAGCAACCCGTCCTTTGCAACGATTTCGTGCACCGGAAGCCCTGTCCGGCGCAGCGAATGTCTTCAGGCAATATTGCGATAGGCCTCGGCGATGCCGAGAAAATCCGCCGCTTTCAGGCTGGCGCCGCCGACCAGCGCGCCGTCGACATTCCTGACGCCGAGCAATTCGACCGCGTTGGAGGGCTTGACCGAGCCGCCGTAGAGAATGCGCATCTTCGCCGCGACGCCGCCGAGCTTTTCCGACAGCTTTTCGCGGATATGTGCATGTGCTGCCGCCACATCGCCGGCTGTCGGCGTCAGGCCGGTGCCGATCGCCCATACCGGCTCATAGGCAATGATGGTGTTGGACGGGGTGGCGCTTGGCGGGACCGAACCATCGACCTGCCGTGACAGCACATCCAGCGTCGCGCCCGCTTCACGCTGTTCATGCGTTTCGCCGACGCAAATGATGGCAACAAGCCCGGCACGCCATGCGGCGGATGCCTTGGCCTGGACAGTGGCGTCATCCTCGCCGCGTTGCTCGCGGCATTCGGAATGGCCGACGATGACATGGCTCGCACCGGCATCCCTGAGCATTTCCGCCGAGATGCAGCCGGTGTAGGCGCCGCTCTCCTTGGTATGGCAATCCTCACCGCCGGCATGCACCGGCGTGCGTGACAGGATCTCCGCGGCGTGGGCAAGCAGGGTCGCGGGAACGCAAACCAACGCTTCGGTCTCCGCGTCAAGTCCGCTCATGAAGCCGTTGCCGATCATCCGGAGCTCGTTGAGCGAGGCACTGGTGCCGTTCATTTTCCAGTTGCCGGCGACGAGCGGGCGAATTCCTGGCGTCATGGGTTTGCTTCTCCGGATGATATCGGGGCTCTGGCCCTCACTACCAAAATCAGGCCACAAAGCAATCGACAGTGGGCCGGAAGGGCGCTATTGCGCTTGTTTCAGACTCGGCGCATGCGAAAATGCGCATAAATCGGAAGTAAAAATGCTTGGTATATTGAGAAGCGCGGCAGGCACCTGGGTCGCGAAGGGGCTGTTGGTGCTGCTGGTGCTCAGCTTTTTGGTCTGGGGCGTTTCCGGACGGCTGATGGGTGGTTTGGCCGGCCATGATTCGGTCATTACCGCCGGCGGCACCAAAGTGTCGATCAACGAATACCGTCTCGCCTATGATCGCCAGCTCGCTGTCATGTCGCAGCAGTTCGGCCAGCGTCTCAGCCACGAACAGGCAAAGGCACTCGGTGTCGACAACCAGGTGCTGGCGCAACTCGTCTCGGGCGCCGTTCTCGACGAACAGGCCCGCAAGCTGGGCCTCGGACTTTCCAAGGACCGGTTGGCCGAGTTGACGCGCGAAGACCCGGCATTCAAGGGCCCGGGCGGCCAGTTCGACCGCAGAACATTCGAATACATGCTGCAGCAGATTGGCATGCGGCCCGAGGACTATCTGAAGAACCGTGCCCAGGTGGCGGTGCGCCAGCAGATCGTCGAGGCTGTCTCGGATGGCCTCAAGGCTCCGGACACTTTCTTCAAGGCGGTTGCGCTCTATCGCGGCGAGGACCGCACCATCGACTATTTGACGCTGCCCAAGGCACTGGTCGAACCGATCGCGGCACCGTCCGATAGCGTGCTCTTGGCCTATTTCGAAGCCAACAAGAAGACATATGCGGCACCCGAATACCGCAAATTCTCCTATGTCCGCCTTGAACCCGTCGACATCATGGACACGACCGCCGTCACCGACAGCCAGGTCAGCGACGACTACAACAAGAACAAGGCGCGTTACACCACGCCGGAACTGCGCACCGTCGAGCAGCTTGTATTCAAGACGCCGGATGCGGCCAAGGCCGCACTCGATTCGCTCAAGGCCGGCGCCACCTTCGACAAGCTGGTCACGGCGGAAGGCAAGACCCCGGCCGACACGCTGCTCGGCACGCTTGCCAAGGACAAGATTGCCGACAAGGCGGTCGCCGGCGCGGCCTTTTCGCTCAATGCCAATGAGGTCAGCCAGGTCGTGCAAGGTGCCTTCGGCCCGGTGCTGCTGCGCGTCACCGAGATCAAGTCCGAGGTGGTGAAGCCGCTGACCGAAGTGTCCGACCAGATCCGCAAGGACCTGGCGTTGGGCGAGGCAAGCCGCATTCTTCTGGACGTGCGCGACAGTTACGATGACACCCGCGCCGCCGGCAGTTCGCTGGCAGAGGCCGCGGCCAAGCTGAAGCTGAAGATCGTCACCATCGACGCCATCGATCGCAGTGGGCTGCGGCCAGATGCAAGCATCGTCAAGGACCTGCCGCAATCGCCGGAGCTGATCAAAGCGGTCTTCGACGCCGAACCCAACACGGAAAACGATGCCTTGACCACAGCCGACAACGGCTTCGTCTTCTATGAGGTGGCGTCCATCACGCCGGCTCGCGACCGCACGCTGGATGAGGTTCGTCAGAAAGCCGTCACCGACTGGACCGCGGCGGAAACAAGCAAGCGGCTCGCCGCCAAGGCTGACGAGCTGGAAAAGCGGCTCAAGGCCGGCGCAACGCTCGATGTCATCGCCAGCGAACTGAAGCTGGAAAAGCAGACCAAGCGCGGTGTCAAGCGCGAGGCCGACGATGTCGATTTCGGCAAGGAAGGCGCCGCAGCAATGTTCGGCGTTGGCGAAGGCGGTACCGGCCTGATCCCCTCGCCCACCGGCGACGGGCAGATCCTGTACAAGGTCGCCGAAGTGTTCGAGCCCGCCGGAGCCGATGCCAGCTCGGTGCCGGATGACGCACAGAAATCCTTCACCTCCGGCATGTCGGATGATCTGCTCGACCAATTGGTGGCACAGTTGCAGACACAGTACGACGTTCGCATCGACCAGGCCGCCGTCGCCCAAGCCTCGACAAGATGAGCGCGCTGAAAACCCATATCGCCAAGATCGCGACCGGTAGCGCGCTTTCCTTTGAGGAAGCGCGCGAGGCCTTCGACATCATCATGTCGGGTGACGCGACCCCCGGCCAGATCGGCGGTTTCCTGATGGCGCTGCGCGTGCGCGGCGAGACGGTGAGCGAGATTTCCGGCGCCGTCGCAACCATGCGGGCCAAGATGCTGCACGTCGACGCGCCCACCGATGCCGTCGACATCGTCGGTACCGGCGGCGACAATTCTCACAGCGTCAACATTTCGACGGCATCGGCCTTCGTCGTTGCCGGCAGCGGCGTGCCGGTTGCCAAACACGGCAATCGCGGCCTGTCGTCGCTGACAGGGGCAGCCGATGTGCTGGTGGCGCTCGGGGTCAAGATCGACATCTCGCCCGATTTCATTAGCCGTTGCATCCACGAGGCAGGCGTTGGCTTCATGTTCGCGCCCGCGCATCATCCTGCGATGAAGCATGTCGGCCCGACCCGCGTCGAACTCGGCACCCGCACCATATTCAACCTGCTCGGGCCGCTCTCCAATCCGGCCGGCGTCAAGCGGCAGCTGGTCGGTGTGTTCCTGCCGGAATGGATCCTGCCGGTTGCCGAGACACTGAAGGCGCTGGGTGCCGAGCATGTCTGGGTCGCCCATGGCGACGGCTATGACGAGATCACCACCACCGGCGAGACGCAGGTCGCCGAACTGATCGGCGGCGAAATCCGCAGCTTCACGCTGACCCCTGAAGCGGTTGGGCTGGCGCGCCATAGCAAGGATGAGTTGCGCGGCGGCGATGCGGACTACAACGCCAAGGCCTTGCGCGATATGCTGGGCGGCGGCGCCGGCGCCTATCGCGACACCGTGCTGATGAACGCCGGTGCCGGACTGGTTGTGGCCGGCAAGGCGACGACGCTTGGCGACGGCATCGCGGCGGCGGCGCAAGCCATCGATAGCGGCCGTGCCCTGCAAGTGCTCGACAGGCTGGTCGAGATTTCGAACGGATAACGGATAGAGCGTGTCTGACATTCTTCGCAAGATCGAGGCCTACAAGCGCGACGAGATCGCGGCGGCAAAGGCACGCGTGCCGTTGGCCGAAATCAAGGTCCGGGCAAAAGATGCCGACGCACCGCGCGGTTTTCTTGCCGCACTGGAAGCGAAGCGCAAATCCGGCGCCTTCGCGCTGATCGCCGAGATCAAGAAAGCGAGCCCCTCCAAGGGTCTGATCCGTGCCGATTTCGATCCACCGGCTCTGGCGCAGGCCTATGCCAAGGGTGGTGCTGCCTGTCTTTCGGTGCTGACCGATGCACCGTCCTTCCAAGGTGCGCCTGAATTTCTCACCCGGGCGCGAGCCGCCGTCGCGCTGCCGGCGCTGCGCAAGGATTTCCTGTTCGATCCGTATCAGGTCTACGAAGCCCGCGCCTGGGGCGCGGATGCCATCCTGATCATCATGGCCAGCGTCGACGACGCCCTGGCCAGCGAGCTCGAGGCGACGGCGTTCGAACTCGGCATGGATGCACTGGTCGAAGTGCATGACGAGGCCGAGACGCAACGCGCGCTAAAATTGTCGTCGCGGCTGATCGGCATCAACAACCGCAATCTGCGCACATTCGAGACCAGCCTCGACACTTCAGTGCGGCTGGCGACGATGGTTCCGGCCGACCGCTTGCTGGTCAGCGAGAGCGGTATTTTCTCGCATGACGACTGCCTCAGGCTGCAAAAGAGCGACATCGGCACCTTCTTGGTCGGCGAGAGCCTGATGCGGCAACAGGACGTCACCGCGGCGACGCGCCTGCTTCTGACAGGCAAGGCTTTGGCCGAGGCCATCTGACGATGGTATCAGGCCTTACCCATCTCGGCGCGCAGGGCGAGGCCAACATGGTCGACGTCGGCGACAAGGACGAAACAACGCGCACGGCGATCGCCGAAGGCTTTGTCGCGATGCAGCCCGAGACGCTGAAGATGATCCTCGCCGGCAACGCCAAGAAGGGCGATGTGCTCGGCACCGCGCGCATCGCCGGTATCATGGCGGCGAAGAAGACGCATGAACTGATCCCGCTCTGTCATCCGCTGCTTTTGACCAAGGTCTCCGTCGACATCGAGCCGGACCATGCTTTGCCGGGCCTGAAGGTCACCGCACTCGCCCGCGTCACCGGCAAGACAGGCGTCGAGATGGAAGCGCTGACCGCCGCTTCGGTAGCCTGCCTGACCATCTACGACATGGCGAAAGCAGTCGACCGCGCCATGGTGATCTCCGGTATCCGCCTGGTCGAAAAGACCGGCGGCAAGTCGGGTGACTACAAGGTGAGTTCCTGATGGCGCTGGTTCCTATCGCGGAGGCGCTTGAACGCCTGCTCGATGGTGCGGCACCTCTAGCCGGCGAAAGCGTTCCTCTGTTCGAGGCGGTGGATCGTGTTCTGGCGGAACCGGTCGTTGCTCTTCGCACCCAGCCGCCTTTCAATGCTTCCGCCATGGACGGCTATGCGGCGCGCGCCGCCGACGTCACGTCGGTCCCATCCAGGCTGTCGGTGATCGGCATGGCGCCGGCTGGACGTGGCTTCGACGGCACGGTCGGCCAGACGCAGGCCGTGCGCATCTTCACCGGCGCGCCGCTGCCCGAAGGCGCCGACACCATCGTCATCCAGGAGAATGTCCGCGACCTCGGCGGCGGCGAAATCGAAGTGACCGAGCCGACGGCGCAATGGCGCAATATCCGCCGCATCGGGCTCGATTTTTCAACAGGCGACATGCTGCTGGAAAAAGGCCGCTTACTCGACCCGGCGGCACTGTCGCTGGCAGCATCGGCCAACCATCCTCGGGTCAGCGTGGTGAAACGGCCGCTGGTCGCCATCATCGCCACCGGCGACGAATTGCTGCCGCCGGGCAGTGATCTCGGCCCGGATCAGATCATCTCATCGAATGCCTATGGCGTCGCTGCCACCGCACACTCGGTCGGCGCCCGCGCGCTCGATCTCGGCATTGCCGCCGATCGCAAGGAGGCTATCGCTGCCCTGATCAGACAAGCGGTCGCGGCCGGTGCGGATGTCATCGTGACGCTTGGTGGCGCCTCGGTCGGCGATCACGACCTGATCCACGACGTGCTGACCGGCGAAGGCATGACGCTCGGCTTCTGGAAGATCGCCATGCGCCCCGGCAAGCCCCTGATGTTCGGCCGCCTCGGCGACATCAGGTGCATCGGCCTGCCCGGCAATCCGGTGGCAAGCCTGGTCTGCTCGCAGTTGTTCCTGAAGCCGCTGCTGGCGCGGCTCGGCGGCCGCAATCATCGCCAGGACGTTCGCCAAGCGCGATTGGGCGCCGCAATGCCGGCCAATGATTTGCGCCAGGACTATGTCCGAGCCGTGGTCAGGGAAGATGACGGCGTACCGGTGGCGACGCCGTTCGGTATCCAGGATTCCTCGATGCTGAGAATGCTGGCGGACGCCAACGGGCTGATCGTGCGGGCGCCGTTTGCCCCTGCAGCAGCTGCTGGCGAGGCTTGCAGCGTTTTGATGCTGCGCTGAGGAATCCCAGACAAGCCACTCATAACAGACGAGAAAGTGATCCCGGCTCTAGTTCGAGATCAAGCTCTGCGTCAGCGGATGCGCCGGGTCGGCAAGGCCGTCGACAATGCTGTAATGATGCCGGTCGGGCTCGACCACGGCGCTGGTGGTGGCGCCGAGGCCGGTCCAGATGTTGGTAAGCAGCGCATTCTGGCGCAGGAATTCGGCGCGCTCGCCGCCACCGGCCCAACAGGTGATGCGGGCACCATCCATGGGCCGCAGCAGCGCCGGGCTTTCAGTCAGCGCCTCGTGCTCGTCGATGGCCAGCGCCGCGTTCATGCCGGTGCGCATGAGCGGACGCAGGTCATGCAGGCCTGAAATCGAGACGACATGGCGTATGCGCCGCGCCACATCGGCGGCCAGCGGCGTGCTTGTCGTCACCATCCGGGTGGCGAGATGGCCGCCGGCCGAATGTCCGGTCAGCATCAGCGGTCCGTCGACCATTGCCGCTGCCTCGCCGATTGCCGCCCCAATCTCGCTGACGATGCCGGCGATGCGTATGTTCGGGCACAGCGTGTAGGAGGGCATCGCCACGGCGAAGCCACTGCCGACCGCGCCATTGGCGAGGTGCGACCACAAGCTCTTGTCGGTCTCCAGCCAGTAACCGCCATGGATAATCACCACCAGCCCTTTGGGCGCGGCCCTGGGAAGGAAAAGATCGAGCCGATTGCGCGGTCCGTCGCCATAGGCGATGTCGAGCCGCGCCCGGCCCTGCGCCGACAGCGCATCGCGGAATGCTTGCGCTGGCTCCGCCCATGCAGACGGCCAGCGATCACTGCCCGCGATGTTGGCGCCGTTGGCATAGGCATCATCCCAATCGACGATGTGACGTTCGAACATCTGCGCCCTTCCCCAAGACGGCATCGCTACTTGCTAGCAATGGCCACCGCCATGCCATGCGTCAATGCCCTGAGCAAAAACATTTTAGGCTTGAAACAAATTTCGACTGGTGCGATCCTGCCCCAACGAACAGCCGACAATGGGAGGTCTGCTGTGCTGCCCGAACCTGCAGATGTTCACCCTTTCTGGGCGCATCTCAGCAGGTGCGATGGGTAGTACGAAGCTTCCTCAGAGCAGGACCTTAGGATCCACTACATCCGGCCAAGGCGCATCGCGCACTGGTCAGGCAGCAGACGGGATAGCGGCGACATGCTTGGGCCTTCAGCGCATATCGACACGTTCACGCGCGATCACCTGCCGCCGCCGGAGCAATGGCCTGAAATCCTGCTCGACGGCTTCGACTATCCCGAACGCCTCAACGCCGGTGTCGAACTGACCGACAGGCTGGTCGAAAAAGGTCTCGGCGACCACACCGCCCTGATCGGCAATGGCCGCCGCCGCACCTACAAGGAACTGTCCGACTGGACGAACAGGCTGGCCCACGCGCTGGTCGAGAATTACGGAGTCAAGCCGGGCAACCGGGTGCTGATCCGCTCGGCCAACAACCCCGCCATGGTCGCCTGCTGGCTGGCCGCCACCAAGGTCGGTGCCGTGGTCGTCAACACCATGCCGATGCTGCGCGCCGGCGAACTCGCCAAGATCGTCGACAAGGCCGAGATCACCGTTGCGCTCTGCGACACCAGGCTGATGGACGAGATGACCGTGTGCGCCAAGGACAGCGCATTCCTCAGGCAGGTCATCGGTTTCGACGGCACCGCCAACCATGATGCTGAACTCGATCGCGCCGCGCTCGACAAGCCGGTGACGTTCAGTGCGGTCAACACCGGCCGCGACGATGTCGCCCTGCTCGGCTTCACCTCGGGCACGACAGGCGTTCCGAAGGCGACGATGCATTTCCACCGCGACCTCCTGATCATTGCCGACGCCTATGCACGCGAAATCCTGGAGGTGACGGCGGACGACATCTTCGTCGGCTCGCCGCCGCTGGCCTTCACCTTCGGCCTTGGCGGGCTCGCTATCTTTCCCCTGCGCTTCGGTGCGGCGGCGACGCTGCTGGAGCAGGCGACGCCACCCAACATGATCCACATCATCGAGACCTACAAAGCGACGATCTCCTTCACCGCGCCGACTGCCTACCGCGCCATGCTGAAGGCCATGGATGAAGGTGCCGACCTGTCGTCGCTGCGCGTTGCAGTTTCGGCCGGCGAAACCTTGCCCGCTCCGGTTTTCGAAGAGTGGACGAAAAAGACCGGCAAGCCGATCCTCGACGGCATCGGCGCCACCGAAATGCTGCACATATTCATCTCCAACCGTTTTGGCGACATGAAGCCTGCGTCGACCGGCAAGCCGGTGGGCGGCTACGAGGCGCGCATCCTCGACGACGAGATGCGCGAGGTGCCGCGCGGCACGACCGGCAGGCTGGCGGTGCGTGGCCCGACCGGCTGCCGCTACTTGGCCGATGACAGGCAGAAGGAATATGTGCGCGACGGCTGGAACATCACCGGCGACACCTTCACGCAGGACGAAGACGGCTTCTTCCATTTCGCCGCGCGCTCCGACGACATGATCGTCAGCGCCGGCTACAACATCGCCGGACCCGAGGTCGAGGCAGCACTGTTATCGCATCCGGATGTCGCCGAATGCGCGGTGATCGGTGCAGAGGACGCCGAACGCGGCCAGATCGTCGAGGCGCATGTCGTGCTGGTGCAGGGCGTCGCGCCCGACGCCCTCACCACCAAGCGCCTGCAGGACCATGTCAAGGCAACGATCGCGCCCTATAAATATCCGCGATCGGTAAAATTCATCGCCGCTCTGCCCAAGACCCAGACCGGCAAGATCCAGCGCTTCCGGCTGCGCACGGAGAAAATCAATTGAGCGAGCCATACGATCCGGCGTCCGAAGGCGCCCAGATGTCGTTCAAGGAGCGCATGTCCTACAGCGACTATCTGCACCTGGAGAAAGTGCTGGAGGCCCAGACGCCGCTGTCATCGGCGCATGACGAGATGCTGTTCATCATACAGCATCAGACCTCCGAGCTCTGGATGAAGCTCGCTCTGCACGAGATCGGCGCCGCGATCCGCTCGATCCGCGCCGACCGGCTCGAGCCGAGCTTCAAGATGCTGTCGCGCGTTGCGCGCATCTTCGAGCAGCTGAACAATGCCTGGGATGTGCTGCGGACGATGACGCCCAGCGAATACACCGAGTTCCGCGACGCGCTCGGCCAGTCCTCGGGTTTCCAGTCCTGGCAGTATCGCGCCATCGAGTTCATGGCCGGCAACCGAAACCTGGCAATGCTCGGGCCGCACAAGCACCGGCCCGACCTGAGCGGAAAGCTGGAAGCGATCCTGGCCGAGCCGTCGCTCTATGACGAGGCACTGCTGCTTTTGGCGCGCAACGGATTCGACATCGGTGCCGATGCCAGGCGCACGGACTGGCGTGAGACGCGAACCGAGAATGAAGAAGTGCTGGTCGCCTGGCAGACCATCTACCGCGATCCGCAGCGCTACTGGATGTTCTACGAACTGGCCGAGAAGCTGGTCGACTTCGAGGATTATTTCCGCCGCTGGCGCTTCAATCACGTCACCACGGTTGAGCGCATCATCGGCCTGAAACGCGGCACCGGCGGCACGTCGGGTGCTTCGTATCTGAAGAAAATGCTCGAGGTCGTGCTGTTTCCGGAGCTGTGGACGGTCCGCACCCGGCTCTGACATCATCGAAATGAGAACAGGCTCACCGAAGGGACGCTCTGTGGCCGAAAACCTTTCGCGAACAACTGGGGACTGACCGACCATGAGTGGAACTCCTGATCTCGCCGCAGTCGAAGCGATGGATGCCACGGATCCGCTGCGTGCCATGCGCGACCATTTCATTCTGCCGGAGGGGGTGATCTATCTCGACGGCAATTCACTGGGGGCAGCATCTCATGCCGTTTTCGGCGAGCTGCAGCAGGCGGCGACCCAGGAATGGGCCCAGGATCTCATCCGGGCCTGGAACACGGCCGGATGGTTCGAGATGCCGATCGAACTCGGCGACCAGCTCGGACGCCTGATAGGGGCCTCGGCCGGTCAGACCGTTGTCTGCGACACGACATCGACCAACATCTACAAGGTGCTGCACGCGGCGATGGAGATGCGGCCCGGCCGGTCGGCCATCGTCGCCGAAGGTGACAGTTTTCCCACCGACCTGTACATCGCCGAAGGCGTGGCCTCGACCCGGGATGGCGTCCTGCTGCGCCTCGCGGGTGTCGACGCGCCGACCATCGAAGAGCTGATCGACGAAAACGTGGCGGTGGTGCTGGTCAACCACGTCAATTACAAATCGGGTGAACTGCGCGACATGGCGGCGCTGACGCGCAAAGCTCATGCGGCCGGAGCGCTGATCGTCTGGGATCTTTGCCACACCGCCGGCGCCCTGCCCGTCGAGCTCGATCACGCAAATGCCGATTTCGCTATCGGCTGCACCTACAAGTACCTTAACGGCGGTCCGGGCGCGCCGGCCTTCATCTATGCCGCACAGCGCCACCACGGCGATATCAGCCAGCCGCTTAGCGGCTGGTGGGGTCATGCTCGGCCCTTTGCCTTCGAACGGGGTTATGTTGCCGGCACCGGCATCCGCCGTTTTCTGTGCGGCACGCAACCGGTCCTGTCGATGCGGGCGCTCAAAGGCGCGCTTGCCATCTGGAGCGACGTCGACATGGCGGCATTGCGGAAGAAGAGCGTCGCACTGACAGAACTGTTCATCCAACTCGTCGAAGCCAAGTGCGGCGCCTACGGTCTCACGCTGGAGACCACCCGCGACACGACCAGGCGTGGCAGCCAGGTGTCGTTCCTTCACGACCACGGCTATCAAATCATGCGGGCGCTGATCGAGCGCGGGGTGATCGGTGACTTCCGCGCGCCATCGACCATCCGTTTCGGCTTCACGCCGCTGTATGTCGGCTACAAGGATGTGTGGCTGGCGGTTGAGGTGCTGGAGGATATTCTGCGCACGGGCGCATGGAAGGACCAGCGTTTCGCGGTCAAGGAAGCCGTTACCTGACGCAACGATCCCCGCGATCCACCGCCGCCGCCCTCACTGCCTGGCAGATGACGGAGGGCTGAATTTCCAGCCACAAATGCCAACAGACGTTGGCGTTTTGGCTCCGTTTCGTTCACGGCAAACGAACGTCCCGAAGATTCATATCGTCCTTTGTGGAGGTTGCCAGATTGATAATGCCAATCCTTGGGTCGAGGATGAGCCACAGGTCATTAACCATAATAATTTCAATGTGAGCAGGCGCATCGCCGTGCCTGGCGCTTGTTGATCGCGACCCGCTGGCAAGCGCCAAATAATTTCAGCAGCCTTAACAAATTCATTAAACTTTAAACGGTTGCAGAACACAACTGGAACAGATAGGGTTTGTTCTGGGTTTGTTTTTCGATTCTGGTTTCAGGTAACCTGGGGGCCGCCATGCTGACGCGCAAGCAACATGAACTGCTGATGTTCATCCATGAACGCCTGAAGGAGAGCGGCATTCCGCCATCCTTCGACGAGATGAAGGAGGCACTCGACCTTGCCTCCAAATCCGGGATCCATCGGCTGATCACGGCCCTCGAGGAGCGCGGCTTCATTCGCCGGCTGCCCAACCGGGCACGCGCGCTGGAAGTGCTGCGGTTGCCGGACTCGATCGCGCCCGGCCTCAACGCGGCAAAGAAGTTCTCGCCAAGCGTCATCCAGGGCAGTCTCGGTCAGGGTGGTGCTCTTGGCCGGCAGATCAAGCCGGCGCCTTCGCGGATGCCCTCGCCTGGCAATGACGACGATGCGGTTTCCGCCGTGTCGATCCCGGTGATGGGCCGCATCGCCGCCGGCGTGCCGATCGATGCCATCCAGCATCAGACGCATTCGATCTCGGTGCCGCCGGATATGATCATGGGCGGCGCCCACTATGCGCTGGAGGTCAAGGGTGACTCGATGATCGAGGCCGGCATCTTCGATGGCGACACCGTCATCATCCGCAACGCCGACACCGCCCAGCCAGGCGAGATCATCGTGGCGCTGGTCGACGAAGAGGAAGCGACGCTGAAGCGGTTCCGCCGCAAGGGCGCTTCGATTGCTCTCGAAGCCGCCAATCCAGCCTACGAGACACGGATTTTCGGACCGGACAGGGTCAAGGTGCAAGGCAAGCTCGTCGGCCTGATCCGCCGCTACTGAGACGGTGAGTTGACCACTGGCTTCTCGGGTTTCTTGAAGGGTGCCAGCCCCCTCGCCTCGCGCGAGTATTTGCGTTGCGCGTGCCAGGGCCGATATGGGCTCTCCACCGCGAAGCTGATCGTCGCCGGCGCAGTCGCCGATTGGCGATCGAAGAAGACCGCGGCACTGCCTTTGCGAGCCAGTTGCCGCTTGGTGATGACGAGAACCAGCGGGTTGTGGCAGGCGTCATACGCGGTGGCGTCATTGATGACGATCAGCTCGGCGAAGCCGCAGGCTTTCCAGGTGTCCTTGCGGTCCTCGACATAGGCAATGATCGCACCGGACATGTGCCTGGCCACGCAAACGTCTGAGGAGCAATAAAACGGCGATCCCAGCGGCAGATCAACGGCATCCGCGACATCGAATTGCCCATCGCTGTTGTCGAACACCTCTGGCACGACGATGATTTCTGATGTCAGGGCGCGTTTCCAGTTGTCGACGGTGAATTCGTTCGGCCGTTCCCGGCTGACGGCAAGCTCACCGCCACCGATCGGCAACGCCACCAGCCGGGCGTCTTCCGAGATCAGCACATCCGGCGTGCGCGTATCCGAGACGGTCAGCAGGCCTGCCAGTGCGAATGGCAGAGCAGCGAGCCGCAGCCAGGTTGTCGCCATCGTCGCGATGACCAAAGCAATTGCCACCAACAGGACCGACTGTTGCGAAATCAGCCCGACCCCGTCGACAGGCGAACGCTCGGAGATCCAGCCGGATATGGCGATCATCATCGTCAGGCCCTTACCCATCAGGTAGAGAGCTGGCCAATCCAATCCGAAAGGCATCAGCAGCGCGCTGGCGACGGCCAGGAACATGACGACGGTGACGATCGGCATAACCGCGAGATTGGCAAACAGGCTAAGCGGCGAGACACGCTGAAAATGCCAGATAGCAAACAGCGTCGTGGCGCTTCCGGCGATGATCGAGGTCATGGCAAGGCCGGTTGCCGCCAGCAGGAATTTTCGCGTCAGGAAACCTGGCATGGATCGCTTTGGCGGCGGCGGTCTTGCTTTTCCCGCCCGGTGATCCGCCCAGCCGGCATAGGCGCCGACTAGAGCCGCGGTCGCGGCGAACGACATCTGAAAACTCGGGCCGACCACCTCATGCGGCGACACCACGATGACGGCGATCGCCGAGATCGCCAGATTGCGCATGGTGAGTGCTGCTCGATCGAACAGCACGGCAATCAGCATCACCGCCAGCATGATGAAGCTGCGCTCGGCGGCAACGACGACTCCCGAGATGATGAGATAGGCCGCGATCGAGAACAGTGCGGCGGCGGCGGCATACTTCTTGACCGGGCGACGCGCGGAAAAGTCGGGAAACAAGGCGAAGGCGCCGCGCAGCAAACCCATGATGGTGCCTGCGACCAGCGCCATGTGCAGTCCCGAAATGGAGATGATGTGGTAGATGCCGGTACGTCGCATCGCCTCATTGATGTCATCGGGAATGCCGGCGCGCACGCCGACGATCAGCGCCGCGGCGATCTCGCCTTCGGCGCCGCCGACGCTCGCCCTGATATGGTCGGCGATGCCTTCGCGGGCATTTTCCACGCTAGAGGAAATTCGGGCCGGCAGCGGCATGTCGCCGTCATCGTTGACGACAAGCTTTGGATTGCCGAGAAAGAACCCGCTGCCACCGATGCCGGCAAAGTAGCTGTCGAAGGAGAAGTCATAGCTGTCCGGCCGCACCGGCCCGGTCGGCGGCAAGAGCTTGGCATATCCGGTGATGAGGGAGCCGGCGGTCACGTCAGCCGGGATCTTGCGTGCCGAAAGCCGCACCCGTTCCGGCGCATAGCGCAGTTTCGGTCTTGCGGTCGATGTCACGTCGATGGTCAGCCGGATACGGCCGGTTTCCATCCGGTCGAGCGAGACGACGCGGCCGGTGACTTGCGTCGAAATTTCCGAGCCCAACATTTGTGTGCCCGCACGCCACGTCTCGACCTTGGCAGCAAGCAGTCCTAGGGCGCACAAAAGTGCCGCCATGAAACACAGATGGGTCTTTGGCCATGAGCGCGAGACCAGCGCACAGATCCCCGTCAGAATAACAACCGCGACAGGTCTCGCAAAGTCGGGTTCAGCCGTCAGCGAAAAATAGCCGATCGCTCCGATCGCCAGGCAGACCGGCACCAGCAGGAAGGCCACGCCCCGGTCGAGTTCCAGGCTCGCCGCCGTGTTCACGCTGTGGCGCAGGCGAGGCAGTGATGTCAGGCTGATTTGCCGGCGCACGCGAACGATCCTGCCGGTTTCGGCAACAGGAACAGAGGCGGCGACATCCGCTTGTAACGGCGCTTGGCCGGGATCCGGCAGGAGGGGCGACGGCAATGGCAGAGGCGCAAAGAGGGACCGTTCGCTGACGCCGATGGCAGCGTCCTCGCCCTGATCCGAGCCCCAGCCTCGTCCAGCCATCGGGTCTGCCCCTTGCGCCCTCGACACCCTATGCTACATGAACGCCGGGCGCGCGAAAGTCCGCGCAACCGCACCCGCTTCAGATGGTTTCCGAGAGTTCCATGTCCGACAAGGTCGTCACCCGTTTTGCCCCCTCGCCCACCGGCTATCTGCACATAGGCGGCGCGCGCACGGCGCTGTTCAACTGGCTGTATGCAAAGCACACTGGCGGCACGATGCTGCTGCGCATCGAAGACACCGACCGTGAACGCTCCAATGAAGCCGCGACGGCTGCCATCCTCGACGGGCTTTCCTGGCTTGGCCTGAGCTGGGACGGCGAGCCGGTGTCACAGTTCGAGCGTGCGCCGCGCCACCGCGAGGTGGCCGAGGAGCTCGTGCGCATGGGCATGGCCTATTATTGCTATGCCACGCCAGCCGAACTGGAGGCCATGCGCGAGGCTGCCAGAGCCAAGGGGCTGCCGCCCCGCTATGACGGCCGCTGGCGCGACCGCGACCCCTCTGAGGCGCCCGCAGGCGTCAAGGGCGCCATCCGCATCAAGGCGCCGACCGAAGGCGAGACCATCGTCCATGACCGTGTCCAGGGCGAGGTGCGCTTTCCCAACAAAGATCTCGATGACTTCATCATCCTGCGTTCTGACGGCAATCCCACTTACATGCATGCCGTCGTCGTCGACGATCATGACATGGCCGTCACCCACATCATTCGTGGCGATGATCATCTGACCAATGCCGCCCGCCAGACCGTCATCTACAACGCCATGGGCTGGGACGTGCCGTCCATGTCGCATATCCCGCTGATCCACGGCTCCGATGGCGCCAAGCTGTCGAAGCGGCATGGCGCGCTTGGCGTCGAGGCCTATCGCGCCATGGGCTACCTGCCGGAGGCGCTGCTCAACTACTTGGCGCGCCTCGGCTGGAGCCATGGCGACGACGAGATCATGTCGATCAAGGATATGATCTCGTGGTTCGATATCGGCGACGTCAACAAGGGCGCGGCGCGCTTCGACTTCGCCAAACTGGAAGCGATCAACGGCGCGCATATGCGCCGCATGAGCGATGCCGAGCTGTTCGACACCTTCATCGCCACCCTGCCCTATCTCGAAGGTGGCCCGGCGATCGCAGCACGCCTGAACGACAGCACCAAGGCGCAGTTGCTGGCAGCGCTTCCGGGCCTGAAGGAACGCGCCAAGACGCTGGTCGAGCTCGTCGATGGCGCGGCCTTCCTGTTCGCCACGCGCCCGCTGCCGATCGACGACAAGGCGACCCTTCTGCTTACCGACGATGCCCGCAAGATCCTGCGCAGTGCTCACAAAGCTTTGAACGGGCTTGCGAGTGACTGGACAGCCGCCTCGGCGGAGGCGGCGATCCGCGAGGTGGCAGCGGCCGGCAACCACAAGCTCGGCGCGGTGGCCCAGCCTTTGCGCGCTGCGTTGACCGGCAAAAGCACCTCGCCGGGCGTGTTCGATGTGCTCGCCGTGCTCGGCCGCGAGGAAAGCCTGGCGCGCATCTCAGATCAAATCGATTAGGAGCAAACTGGCCCAAGAAGATTGGCATTGAAAGGCGGGTTTCGCAGTGCAACATTAGGCCTTGGCCCAATCTGGCACGCACCTCCTGAAATGCGGTGGCGAATACGCGCATTGCGGTGATTTTCGACGTGTCGCTCTGCAGAATTTTGCCTTTGCCGGCATGAGGAAACAAGAAGGAGTTTGCAATGACCGAAGCTGCGAAAAGAATGGATTTGGGCGGCAAGACCCAGGAGGCCACGGCAACGCTTGCATTCGCCGGCAAGACCCATGAATTCAAGGTGCGAAGTGGTTCGGTCGGGCCTGATGTCATCGACATCGCCTCGCTCTACTCAACCACCGGCGCCTTCACCTACGATCCCGGCTTCACCTCGACGGCAAGCTGCGAATCCGAAATCACCTTCATCGACGGCGACGCCGGCATCCTGTTGCACCGCGGCTATCCGATCGACCAGTTGGCCGAACATGGCGACTTCCTCGAGGTCTGCTATCTCCTGCTCTACGGTGAATTGCCGACCAAGGCGCAGAAGGACGACTTCGACTACCGCGTGACGCGCCACACCATGGTGCATGAGCAGATGTCGCGCTTTTTCACCGGCTTCCGCCGCGACGCGCATCCGATGGCGGTGATGTGCGGCGTGGTCGGCGCGCTGTCGGCCTTCTACCACGACTCCACCGACATCTCCGACCCCTACCAGCGCATGGTTGCCTCCATGCGGCTGATCGCCAAGATGCCGACGATCGCGGCGATGGCCTACAAATACCACATCGGCCAGCCCTTCATTTACCCGAAGAACGAGCTCAACTTCGCCGCCAACTTCCTGCACATGTGCTTTGCCGTGCCGTGCGAGGAATACAAGATCAACCCGGTGCTGGCGCGCGCCATGGAGCGCATCTTCATTCTGCACGCCGACCACGAGCAGAATGCCTCGACCTCGACCGTTCGTCTCGCCGGCTCGTCGGGCGCCAACCCGTTCGCGTGCATCGCCGCCGGCATTGCTTGCCTGTGGGGACCGGCGCATGGCGGCGCCAATGAAGCGGCGCTCAACATGCTTGGCGAGATCGGCCATGTCGATCACATCCCCGAATTCATCGCCCGCGCCAAGGACAAGGACGACCCGTTCCGCTTGATGGGCTTTGGCCACCGCGTCTACAAGAACTACGATCCGCGCGCCAAGATCATGCAGAAGACGGCACATGAGGTTCTGGGCGAACTCGGCATCAAGGACGATCCGCTGCTCGACATCGCCATGGAGCTGGAAAAGATCGCGCTGACCGATTCCTATTTCATCGAGAAGAAGCTCTACCCGAATGTCGACTTCTATTCCGGCATCACGCTGAAGGCGCTGGGCTTCCCCACCACCATGTTCACCGTGCTGTTCGCGGTCGCCCGCACCGTCGGCTGGATCGCCCAGTGGAAAGAGATGATCGAGGATCCGCGCCAGAAGATCGGCCGCCCGCGTCAGCTCTATACCGGTGCGCCCGAGCGCGACTACGTGCCGATCGCCAAGCGGTGAATTGGAAGTAGGGATTGGGCAGTAGGCAGTAGGCAGTAGGCAGTAGGCAGTAGGCACGGTCAACTTCCCTACTCCCTACTGACTATTCCCTCTCTTGATATACCGCATCACCACCTGCGCGGCGATCTCGCCGGAGGGTCTAACTGTCGCCATGCGCCGGGTGATCTCTGCAAATCCATTCTTCTGCCAGGCGCGCATGCCGCTGTCGGCGAACAGGGCTTCCAATTGCCGGGCCAGATTGTTCGGCTTGATGTAGCCGTCGTAGAATTCCGGAATAAGCGCTCGATCCGATATCAGATTGGGCAGCAGCGCCGACCAGACGGAAACGAGGTACGGCGCCAAGACGCGCGCGACCGGGTCGAGCCTGTAGCAGGAAATCATCGGCACGCCGGCCAGCGCCAGTTCCAGCGATACCGTCCCGGACGCGATCAGCGCCGCATCGGCTTTGCCGAAAGCCTGCCATTTGCGCTGGGGATCGACGATGATCTCAGGCTTTTCATCCCAGCGGTTGACGGAGGATTTGACGAGGTCGGCGACATGCGGGACGGTCGGCAGCAGCAGCCGCAGGCGGTGGCCACGCGCACGCAGAATCGACACCGTCTCGCCGAACGGGTCGAGCAGCCGCCGTACCTCGCCATGCCGCGAACCGGGCAGGACGAGCAGGGTCTTGACGCGATCAGGAGAAAGGTCGCGCGGCAGCTCCTGCGCGTTGGCTGCGGCCAGCAAGCCCGCATCGTGCGTCAGGCGATGCCCGACATAAGTGCCCGGTGGCCCGCCGAGCCGCTCGAGCTCCTTGACCTCGAAAGGCAGGATGCAGAGGATGTGGTCGACATAGGGCTTCATCGCCACCGCCCTGCCCGGCCGCCACGCCCACACGCTCGGGCAGACATAGTGGATGATCGGAATCGACGGGTTGGCCGCACGCACCTTTTTGGCGACGCGCAACGAAAAGTCCGGACTGTCAATGGTGACAAGGCAGTCCGGCTTTTCGTCGGCAACGGTCTTGGCCAGTTGGCTGATCCGCCGTATCAGGCGCGGCAGGTCGCGCAGGACGGCACTGAACCCCATGAGGGCGATCTCACCGGCATCGAATGGCAAGACCAGTCCCAGCGCCTGCAAATGACGGCCGCCGAGGCCGACGAGTTGCACCTCGCGCCCGGCCGCCTGCCTGAGCGAGCGTACTATGTCGGCGCCGAGCAGGTCGCCGGACTCCTCTCCGGCAACGATCGCGATCTTCAATGCCCTGTCAGCCATTGCGCAGCTCCGTGGCGACAGGCAGGCCAAGGACGAACAGGCCGAGTGCATTGGCGCGTGCGATGGTTTCAGGACCTTCGAGGATCAGCGAGCGTCCCGCCTCGACGGCAATGCCGGCGAGCCCGGCCGCGTGCGCTGCCTCGACCGTCTGCGGACCGATGGATGGAAGATCGGCGCGCAGTTCCTGACCAGGCTTGGCGCACTTGACGAGGACGCCGCGGGTCTTGCCCGCAATACGGCCGTGGCCGCGCAGCAGCTTCGCACGATCAAGCAGGCCGGCTGTTCCTTCGATGCCTTCCAGCGCGATTGCCCGGCCGCCAACCGCGATCGCCGCCTGGCCGACATCCAGCGCCCCGATGGCCTTTGCTGCCGCAAGGCCCGCCTCAATATCGCGCCAGTCCAATTTTCGCGGTTCGGCCTTGGTCAGCACGCCTTCGGCGGCGACAAGATTAGGCACGACTTCGTGGGCGCCAACGACCTTTATTCCACGCGCTTCGAGGCCCCGTGCCAAGACCTTGAGAAGACCATCATCGCCACGCGCGAGCGCCATGACGACCAAAGGAATCACCGCGAGCAGGCTGAGACTGGGGCGCAGCGCAAGCAATCGCGGCCGGCGCTTGATCTCGCCTGCAAGCACCAGATGGGTGATCCGGTGCCGCCGCAGCAATGGGACGAGCGAGCCTATACCTTCCAGAGCGAGGTTTTCGTGATCGTATCGGGAGAGTTCCGCGATGCGGTCGACTTCGCCTTCCATCAGGATGACGAAGGGCGGATAACCTTGTTCAGCCGAACCGGCCGCGACTTCGACCGGCAGACTGCCGCCGCCGGCAATGATGCCGACCCTGGAGCCCGGCGGAAGATCAAGACGCGCTGCCGCTGTCTCAGTCTTCGTCATCGACATCGTCGCCATCGCCGCCCTTGAGCGACGGCACAGCATAGTGCCGCTTGCCGCGACTGGTGATGAAATCGATGATCTTCATGGCGGTCGGCGACGACGCGAACTCCGCTTTGGCGAATTCGATGTTCTCGCCAACGGTGCGGGAACGATCGAAGATCATCCTGTAAGCCTTGCGCAGCACAAGGATTTCGGACCTCGGCAGACCGGAACGCTTGAGGCCGATGATGTTGAGACCGCGCAGGCTGGCGCGGTTGCCGACCGCGATGGCAAAGGGAATGACATCGCCGACGATCGCCGAGCAGCCGCCGAGAAAGGCGTTGTCGCCGATGCGAACAAACTGATGCACAGCGGTCAGGCCGCCGATATAGACGTTGTTGCCGACCTCACAGTGGCCGCCCAGCGTCGCCCCATTGGCGAACGTCGCGTTGTTGCCGACGACGCAGTCATGGGCAATATGGGCGTAGGCAAGGAAATTGCCATTGTCGCCGACCGTCGTCTCGCCGCGGCTGGAATCGGTACCGAGATGCATGGTCACGCCTTCGCGGATCGTGCAGTTCCTGCCGATGACCAAGGTGGTTCGGCCGCCCTTGTGCTTGGTGTTCTGCGGCGGCGCGCCCAATGTCGCCATCGGGTAGACCTTGGTCGAGGCGCCGATTGACGTCGCGCCCATCACCGAGACATGACTGACCAGTTCGACGTCGTCGCCGATCACCACATCGGCCCCGACATGGCAGAACGGCCCGATGCGCGCGCCTTGGCCGATTTGGGCGCCTTCCTCGACAATGGAGGAAGCATGAATGGATGTTCTGATTTTCATAAGCACTCGATCGTCAGTCGCTGGTGACCATCATGGCTGAAATCTCAGCCTCGGCCGCCTTGGCGCCGTCGACCATGGCTTCACAAGCGAATTTGAGCAGGTTGCCGCGTTTCTTGATTTTCTTGACATAGATCTTCAACTGGTCGCCGGGAACCACCGGTTTGCGGAATTTGGCGTTGTCGATGGTCAGGAAATAGACCAGCGACGGCTTTTCGGTGCCCAGGCTGCGGATACAGATGGCGCCGGCCGTCTGCGCCATCGCCTCAACGATGAGCACACCCGGCATGACCGGCTGCTCTGGGAAATGGCCCTGAAAATGCGGCTCGTTTATGGTCACGTTCTTGATGCCGACGGCGGATTCGTCGCCATCGATGTCGACGATACGATCGATCATCAGGAACGGATAGCGGTGCGGCAGGAGCTTCATCAGCCCCATGATGTCGACCGCTTCCAGCGTCGTCGACGCGATCATATCAGCCATTGCCTCCCTCGCCCTGTTTGCGGGTCCTGGCGAGCTTGCGCAGCATGGCTATCTCCCGCATGGCTTCCGCCATCGGCTGTGCCGGATAGCCGCCCCAGATCTCGCCTGCAGGGACATTGCTCATAAATCCACTTCTGGCGGCAAGCTTGGCCCCTGTCCCTATGGTCAGGTGATCCGCAAGCCCGACGCCGCCGCCCATGGTGACATTGTCACCCACCACCACAGAACCCGAAATACCCGAAAGCCCGGCTATTATGCAATTGCGGCCGATGCGGACGTTATGGGCGATCTGCACGAGATTGTCGATCTTGGTGCCCTGGCCGATGACCGTATCGGACATGGCGCCGCGATCGACGGTGGTGTTGGAGCCGATCTCGACGTCGTCCTGGATAACGACACGGCCGATCTGCGGCACGCGCTCGGGACCCTTGGCCCCGCCAACGAACCCAAAACCATCCTGGCCTATCCTGGCGCCGCCATGAATGATGACGCGATTGCCGATCAAGGCATACTGGATGCTGGCGCCAGGACCGACATAGCCGTCGCGGCCGATCTGGCAGGATGGTCCGATGACCGCATTTGGGGCGATGACGGTACCGCTGCCGATCGAAGCACCTGGCCCGATGACCGCGCCGGCTTCGATGACGGCACCGGCTTCGACATGGGCGGTCGCGTCGACATGAGCATGCGGCGAGACGCCGGTTTCACTGGTCATCGGCCCTGGTGTCGCCGCCCTCGGAAACAGCAGACGCCCGATCAGCGCGAAGGCCTGTTGCGGACGCGGATGAATGAGAACGGCAACGCTTGCCGGCGCCTTGCCGGCAAATTCCGCCGGGCACAGGACCGCGGCTGCCCGCAGCGACGGCATCAGCGCGGAATTGCGCTTGCCGTCGACAAAGACGAGCGCATTCTCGCCGCCCTCGCTGGCCGGCGCGAGCGCTTCGATCGAAATATCTGAGTGGCCGGAATCGACGAGCACCGAGCCGGTCAGATTCGCGACTTCGCCCGCCGTATACCGGCGTGATGGCGCGAAGAACACCGGATCGGTCATTCCAGAAGCTATATCCAGCTAGGTCGGAACATTTCTCCCGGATCCTGAAGACCCGGGAGCATCGTTGGCCGCCGATCAGAAGCGGGTCGATATGCCGAAGTTGAATTCCTGCACGTCGTCGCGCGCTTCCTTCTTGACCGGGATCGCATAGTCGATACGGATCGGACCGAACGGCGACGCCCACATCAGGCCGATACCAACAGAGGCACGCAGCTGCATGTCCGTTGACTCCTGAGCGACGCTTGTAACCTTGCTGCCATAGAGAGTGGCCGCGTCAGCAAACACAGCACCGCGAAGGCCGAAGCTTTCCGGAACGACTGGCACCGGGAACTGGGCTTCAGCAGAGGCATTGAAGTAGGTCGTGCCGCCGAGATGGTCACCGGTGAGAGGATCCACAGGCCCGATACCGCCATATGCGAAACCACGGATCATACGGTCCGTGCTCTGGAACTGATCGAAGATACGCAGGCCGTCACTGCCATAACCCTCGACATGGCCGGCGCCGCCCGAAATAAGGCCGACGAGATCAAGTGACTCGGACAACGTCTGATAGACGCTGCCCCGTCCCGTAATCTTCACGAACTTGGCATCACCGCCGAGACCGGCCACTTCGACGGTCGTGTTGCCATAGATACCCTCATGCGGGTTCTTCATGTCGTCGATGGTGTTGTAGACAAGTCCCAGGCTAACCGAGGACTTGATCCAAGGGCTCTGATCGATGCCATCAAGAATTGCGGTTGAGATATTGCAAGGGCTGCCAGGAACATAAACCCCGTCGGTCAAGCAACCATCGTCAACTTCATACTTTTCCTGCGAGATGTTGTACGCCAGCTGAGTCGTGATGCTGTCGGTGATCGGCAGGCCGAAACGGATCGTCGCACCTGTGGTATCACTGTCGTAGTTGTTGTCGTACTCCCGCGTCGACTTATAGATGTCGAAGCCGGCGGCGATGCGCCGTCCGAGGAAATAAGGCTCGGTGAAGGACAGGCTGTAGTCGCGTGAATTCTTGCCGCCGCCCGCCGACAGCTTGATGAACTGGCCACGACCGAGGAAGTTGCGCTCGGTCACCGAGCCTTCGACCGACGGACCGGCCGTGTCGCCACCGGTCGAATAACCAGCGCCCACCGAGAACTCGCCGGTCGACTTCTCAACCACATCGACCACCAGAACGACTTGGTCAGGCTGCGAGCCCGGCACGGTCGAGATGTCGACTTTTTCAAAGTAATTGAGGGCTTCCAGGCGCTTCTTTGCACGCTGGATGAGAACCTGGTTGAAAGCGTCGCCTTCGCTGACGTCGAACTCGCGGCGAATGACATAGTCACGCGTGCGATCGTTGCCGCGGATCTCGATGCGTTCGATATAGGCCTTGGTGCCCTGGTCGATCGTATAGACCACCGAAATGGTGTGGTTCTCGAAATTGCGGTCGCCGCGCGGCGTGACCTGCGCGAAGGCATAGCCGGAACCGGCCACCTTTTCGGTCAGCGCGATGATGGAATCCTCGACGTTCTTGGCGTTGTAGACGTCACCCTTGTGGGTCTCGATCACCGATTCCAGCGACTTGCCGTCGACTTCAGGGATCGAGCTCTCGACGCTGACATCACCGAAGGTGTAGCGGTCGCCTTCCTGGACGGTGATGGTCACCGTGTACTTGTTCGTCGCGCTGTCGAGTTCACCGACAGCGGACACGACCTGGAAGTCGGCATAGCCGTGATTGTAGTAGAAGCGGCGCAGCAGCTCCTGGTCGGCGCGCAGCTTGTCGTCGTCATAGACGTCGTCGCGCAGGATGAACGAAACCCAGGACGAACGCTTGGTGTTGATGATATCCGACAGGCGGCGGCTGGAATAGGCGCTATTGCCGACGAAATTGATCGCCGCGATCTGCGTGCGATCGCCTTCAGCGACGTTGAAGACAACATTCACGCGGTTATCGCCAAGCTGCATGACCTGCGTGGTCACGGTCACATCGTCGCGACCAATGCGTTTGTAGGCTGCCTTGACCGATTCCACGTCGGCATCGAGCGTCGCCTGCGAGAACGTTCCGCGCGGCTTCAGCTGCACGGCCGCCGCAAGCGCATTGTCCTTGAGCTTCTTGTTGTTCTGGAACAGCACCTGGTTGACGACCTGGTACTCGGCAACCTTGACCACCAGCGTCGAGCCGACCTGGTTGATCTGCACGTCCGAAAACAGACCTGTGCCGAACAGTGCCTTGACCGCACCGTCGATATCGGAGCTGGAGAAAGCCTTGCCCGGCTTGATGGTGATGTAATTGCGGATGGTCTCAGCGTCGATACGCTGGTTGCCGCTCACTTCGACTCTGCTGACGACAGCGGCTTCAGCCGCCGATGTGGCAACGAACTGCACTGCGAGCGCGCCTGGCACGACCAAGGCCGCAGACAGGGTCACCGCGGACGCGGCGCTTAGAAACTTGGATGCTGCCTTCATCGGGCTTAATAACCTTTTCTCGTAGTCCCCACGGCGAGAAAACCGGACGTGCGGTAATTTCCCCTACCGTATTAACCGGATTTTCCCTACACGCAAGGCTTCTGGTTAATTTGTATTTACTTAACCCTGCGGCGTGGCTTTCGCGTCACTCATATCCCCTTGCATGGTAAACGGCGTCTCAACATCGTCCATGCAGAAGCCAAATTTCTTCATGATTTCAGCACCCAAACAGATCGTTCCAAAAAACGAACCCCATGAAGCACAGCACCAGAAGCAACCCGGCCCGATAGGCCATTTCCATCATCCGTTCCGACACCGGACGGCGAATGACAGCCTCCACCCCGTAGAACAAGAGGTGACCGCCGTCGAGGGGGGGAATCGGCAAAAGGTTCAGAATTCCGATGCCAACGGATAGCAGTGCAACCAGCTGCACGAGCCATTCGAATCCCAGTTTCGCAGCCCTGCCCGCCATGTCGGCTATCTTCACCGGACCGCCCAGCTGACATTTGTCTTCGCGCCCGACAACAAAGCGCTGCAGGAACTGGCCGGTGCGCTGGATGACGTGACCGGTTTCCTCGATCGCCGCCGCGACCGCTCCGACCGGCGTGTAGGTGATGAGTCTCGGCTGGCCGAGTTCCTTGTTGTTGACGACACCGATCACGGCGACCTTGACCTTGTTGCCGAGCGCGTCTTCCTGTTCCATCAGCCGCGGCGCCGCGGTCACAGTGACCTCCTGGCCGTCGCGCAGCATGACGAAGGTGATTGCGTCGTCGGCACGGCCCGAGACCAGGCGTTGAACGTCGCCAAAGGTTTCGACCTTGTTGCCGTCGACGCTGACGAATCGGTCGCCGGGAAGAATGCCGGCCTTCGCCGCCGGGCTGTCGGCGGTCACCTCGGCCACCATGGGCTCGGCGACATAGCGGCCATAGGCGGTGAACAGCACGGAAAAGACGACGATCGTCAGCAGGAAATTGAACAACGGTCCGGCCACCACCGTTGCCGCGCGCTTCCAGATCGGCTGCGTGTGGAAGGCGACCTTGCGCTCTTCCTCGGTCAGCGTTTCAATTTCTTCCGACGTGGGCTGGCTCGATGTGGCGTTCATGTCGCCGACGAATTTGACATAGCCGCCAAGCGGTATCGCACACAGTTTCCAGCGCGTGCCGTGGCTGTCGTTGAAGCCGAAAAGTTCCGGGCCGAAGCCGATCGAGAAGGCCCTGACACCGATGCCGCACCAGCGCCCGACAAGGTAATGGCCCATTTCATGGACGAACACGACCACTGTCAGCACGAAGAGGAATGGCACCAGCGTGCCCAGGACAAAGCCTTCTGTGCTGAAAAGCGCGTGAAGAATCTCGTTCAAGACAAACCCTCAAATTCTTCCACGGCGCAGACTGCGCCGTGACTGTGACACCAATCCGGGCGAATCCAAGGCGCACCGCGCATAGGACCCTGAAATGACATCGCTCAAACGGGAAACAGACCCTGCGCCGGATGATCGGCGTTCGCCGAAATCCAGCCGATGACGTATAGGGCGAATGCCGCTGCGACAAGCCCGTCGACACGATCCATGACGCCGCCATGGCCCGGGATGAGCGCCCCCGAATCCTTGCGGCCATGGCGGCGCTTGATCCAGGATTCGAACAGGTCGCCTGCCTGCGAGACAATCGACAGCACGAGCGCGACCAAGCCGAGCAATACCAGATTGCCGACACCGGCAGCTGCGGCGAGGACCAGCCCGGCGACGACGCCGCCGACAGCGCCGCCGAGTGCGCCGCTGCGCGTCTTGCCGGGCGAGATCGCCGGCGCCAGTTTCGGCCCCCCAACGGCGCGCCCCACGAAATAGGCAAGGATATCGGTGGCCCAGACGACCGCGAACAGGAACAGGATGGCAATGAGGCCTGAACGATCGCCATCCCGCAGCAAGGCGAGCGACAGGCCTGAAACCGCGGCATAGGCAAGGCCGCTCGCATCCCATTGTCCGGTCTTGCGAACCGAGGCGGCTATCGCCGTTGCGGCAACAATGGCCGCCACAAGCGGTAGCAGCCAGGAGGAGGCCAGGCCGCCAATCAAGGCGCCAATGAAGACAACCAGCAGTGCTTCCGGCAGGAAACCCAGACCCGTTGCCCCGGTTGGCCGCGACATGCGGGTCCATTCATAGAAGATCGCCGCTACGATCACGGCACACAGCAGCCGGAACGGCAAACCGCCGATCCAGGTCAAGCCGAGAGTGATGATGGCGAGCACGATCGCCGAAACGATACGGAGTTGAAGATTGCTCATCCCGCGGCCGGTCGCGAAGCGACGTCCTGGCCTCCAAGTCCGCCGAAACGGCGTTCGCGGCCAGCAAACTCACGCAAAGCTTCCGCAAGGTGCTCGCGGCTGAAGTCGGGCCAATAGCAAGGCAGGAAGACGAGTTCGCTATAGGCGGCTTGCCACAGAAGGAAGTTTGACAACCGAAGCTCGCCGCTGGTGCGGATGACGAGTTCCGGGTCGGGAATGCCTTGCGTATCAAGCGCGCCGGCAAAACTTTCGGCTGATATCGCCTCGGCGTCGAGTTCGCCACGCGCCACGGCCGCCGCAAGCTTTTGTGCCGTGCGAACGATTTCGTCTCGTCCGCCATAGTTGAAGGCGATCACCAGCGTCAGCGATTCGTTTGCGGCCGTCAGCGTTTCGGCCTCATCGAGCAGTCCCCTGATATCAGACTGCAGCCCTGCCCGGTCGCCGATGATTCTAACCCGCACACCGCTCTGGTGCAGTTCAGCAAGGTCACGGCGGATGAACATTTTCAAGAGGCCCATCAGGTCGCTGACCTCGGACTTCGGCCGCGACCAATTCTCCGACGAGAAAGCATAGACGGTCAGGTAGGAAATGCCGAGCCCAGGTGCCGCGCGCACCGTCTTGCGCAGCGCCTCGACACCGGCACGGTGGCCCGCAAGACGGGGCATGCCGCGCGCCTTGGCCCAGCGTCCGTTTCCGTCCATGATGATCGCGACATGCGCGGGCGTTGCCATGTTCTTGCTTTCGGGTCAGCCGGCGGCCATGACCCTAAACCTGCATGATTTCAGCTTCCTTATCGGAAAGCAGGTGGTCGATGTTGCTGATCGTCTCGTCGGTAAGTTTCTGGACCTGGTCCGAGCGCTTGCGCTGATCGTCTTCGCTGATGTCGCCGTCCTTCTCCGCCTTCTTCAGGAAGTCCATGCCGTCGCGGCGCACATGGCGCGCGGCGACACGGGCGTTCTCGGCGTAGGTGTGCGAGATCTTGACCAGTTCCTTGCGGCGCTGTTCGTTAAGTTCGGGAAGTGGAATCCTGAGGTTGGTGCCGTCTACGATCGGGTTGAACCCCAAATTGGATTCGCGGATCGCGCGGTCGACCGCGCCAACCATCGACTTGTCCCATACCGATACCGAGATCATGCGCGGCTCCGGCACCGAGACGTTGGCGACCTGATTGATCGGCATGGTGGTGCCGTAGGCCTGCACCTGGATCGCATCGAGCAGATTGCTGGAGGCGCGACCGGTCCGCAGCGAGGCCAGATCATGCTTGAACGCGGCAATGGCCCCATCCATGCGCCGCTTGAGATCGTCGTACTCACCACTCATCTTTATCTCCTCGACCGTCTAATGCGGGCTCACTGCTTCGGGGCCGTCTTCGAATCGAACTTCCGAAAACCGGCTTCCCTTTTCGGGTCAGGCCGCCGATCAATCGTCCGCGACGACCGTGCAGCGGCCGCCGCCCCTCAGAATATCGCCGAAACCACCTTTTTCGTGGATCGAATAGACGATTATCGGAATGTTGTTTTCGCGCGCAAGTGCAATCGCAGCGGTATCCATGATGGAAAGGCCGCGATTTATGACTTCGCCATGGCTGATGCGCTCGAAACGCGTCGCATTCGGGTCCTTCTTCGGGTCCGCCGAGTAGACGCCGTCGACCTGAGTGCCCTTGAACAGCGCGTCGGCGCCGATTTCAGCGGCGCGAAGGGCTGCGGCCGAATCAGTGGTGAAGAATGGATTGCCGGTGCCGCCGGCAAAGATCACCACCTTGCCCTGGTTCATGTAGGCGGTCGCCTGGCGCTGCGAAAAGCTCTCGCAAAGTTCGGGCATGGCGATCGCCGAAAGCACCACGGCGTCGACGCCGATCTTGTTCAACGACGTGCGCAGCGCCAGCGAGTTGATCACCGTGGCAAGCATGCCCATGTGGTCGCCGGTGACACGGTCGCCGCCCTTGGAGGCAACGGCCACGCCGCGAAAGATGTTGCCGCCGCCGATGACGACGCCGACCTCGATGCCCAATGCACGCGCCTCGGCGATGTCGCCGGCGATGCGATCCACTACTGAAACGTCGATGCCGAAATGCTGCTCGCCCATCAGTGCTTCGCCCGACGCTTTCAGCAAGACACGTCGGTAGAGGGGCTTCACCGTCATCTGGGCCTCTTCATTTGCATGTGGCGCGTTCCGGGTGGCTGCTCTGGCGCAGGCGCGCCATCCGAAACAATGGCGTTCCGATACACGAAGGGCGCCGCGAAGGCAAGCGGCGCCCAAACGGCAAATTGCCGGTTTCCTGCCCATTGATCAATTGGTGGACACGCTGGCCGACTCTCCTTCGATAAGCACCGGTGACACGTAGTTGGGGGGCTTGTCGCCGGTTGTCGCGCCGCCGGTAACGCGCGCCTGTATCTGCGAACCGAAATAGGAATAGGGAAACGGCGCTGGAGTTCTGCTGGCTCTCTCCAGCCGGTCGCGATGCGCTTTCGGAATCTCGAAATCCAGCGCGCCAAGATTGTCACGCATTTGGCTGAGCGTCGTCGCACCGAGGATGACGGTTGCGATCCCCGGCTGCGTGGCCACCCAGTTGAGCGCGACCTGAGGCATGCTGCGGCCGACCTCGGATGCGACCTTCTCGAGTTCGGCCACGATAGCCCAGTTGCGTTGCGTGAACTTTTGGAAACCCGGATGCGTCGAGTTGCGAAATCCGTCGAGGCGGCCGTTTCCGGTCTGGGCCGGTCGATACTTGCCGCTCAGCAAACCGCCGGCCAGCGGGCTCCACACCATGATGCCGGCGCCATGGCGCGTGCCGAATGGCACGAACTCGTTCTCGATCGCGCGTTCGGCCAGCGAATATTCGAGCTGTAGCGCCGAAACCGGCTCATATCCTCGCAATTCGGCGATCGCCTGTGCGCGGCCCGCATACCAGGCGGGCACATCGGAAAGGCCGACATGGCGCACCTTGCCCATCCGGACCAGGTCGTCCAGCGTGCGCATGACCTCTTCAGCCGGGGTCAGCCTGTCCCAGACATGCATGAGATAGAGATCGATATAGTCGGTCCCCAACCGTTTCAGCGAAGCATCGACGGCCCGCATGATGTTCTTGCGGCCGTTGCCGCCAGCATTCGGATTGCCGGCTGCATGTTCATGGTGAACTTGCTGGCTATCACCGCCGTGTCGCGCAGCCCGCGCTCGGCGATGAATTCACCAAGCCAGGCTTCGGCCGTGCCATCTGTGTAGAGATCCGCCGTGTCGAAGACATTGCCGCCCGCCTCGACATAGGCGTCGAAAATCGCCCGCGCCGTATCCCTGTCGGCTCCCCAGCCCCATTCCTTGCCGAAAGTCATCGTGCCCAGTGCCAGTCGGCTGACCCTAAGGCCGCTGTTGCCAAGAGTGTAGTAGGTCATGGTCATGATCGTCTTCCAATGCTTGGTGATAGATACCCCCACGCGTCACTGGCCCGGAGTGTTCTTGACCCAGGGATTGCCGCGCTCGTGTGTCATGTGGAACGCGAAGCCATCGACCTTCCAGCCATCCGCAAAACGCGTCAGGTGATGCTCATAGGTGCCCCAGACCTCCCAAAGCGGGTCGCCATTGCCTTCCATCCGGTTCCAAGCATAGCCGTTCGACAGGACAGTCGCCGTGTCCGCCTTGAGAGCGACCTGGTGATTGGTGCGCAGATGCAGGCTTGTCTTGCTGCCCTTGAGGTTGGCCGCCCAAGCGCCAACCAGATCGTCGGAAGCGATGTTGGCCGCCGGCTGTCCGGAGAGACTGCTGAAGTCGGCGGTGATCCGATCCGCAAAATAGCCGCGTGCAAGTTTCCAGTCCTGGGCGTCAACGGCCCGGTCGATGGCATCGGCAATGCGAATGACCGCGCGTTCGTCTGCAAGGGCCCGCCAGTCTGATGGCTCCGCCCCACCGGCATCCATCGGCGCCAACGCCATGCCTGCCGTGAAAGTTACGTGCTTTAACGTGTTCATGTCTCGTCTCCTCAGTGCCATCAGCCGATGAGTTGGCGACAATGTGGACCACCGTCTTGGCATCGATAAGGTTGCATTGTTCGCAAAGACCATGCGATATCATTCATGAATGGATCGCGATCTGCTCAGCCATCTTCCGGTCGTGGTCGCCGTTGCCCGGCGCGGCGGCTTCGCGCTTGCCGCCGCCGAACTCGGCATGAGCCCTTCGGCGGTCAGCCATGCGGTGCGCATTGTCGAAGAGCGGATCGGCCAGCCCTTGTTCGCCCGCACGACGCGCAGCGTTTCGCTCACCGAGGCCGGCAAGGCGCTGGTGGAAACGGCGGCTCCGGCCCTCCAGGATATTGCCGAGCGGATGGACCGCATCCGCAGCGTCAAAGGCAGGCCGTCTGGCCTGCTCAGGATCAACGCCTCCAACATAGCGATACCATTGGCGGTGACGCCGGTGGTCGCGGCGATGGCCGAGCGCTATCCGGAGGTTACGGTCGAGGTCTTCGCTGACCAGGGTCTGGTTGATATCGTCGGCGAAGGCTTCGATGCCGGCGTCCGGCTTGGCGAGATGATCGCTCAGGACATGGTTGCGGTCCGGCTGACGCCGCCATTCTCCGTCGTCATCGTCGCCTCGCCCGCCTATATCGGAAGGCACGGCCGTCCCGGCGGCGTTGCCGACCTGGCGAACCACAATTGTATCGGCTACCGGCTCGTCCGCTCCGGTGCGCTCTATCGCTGGGATTTGATCGAGGATGGCAAGGACATCGCCATGGAGACGCGGGGCAGCGTTGTCGTGACGGATTCGCTCGCAGCAATCGATCTTGCGCTTGCAGGCGTCGGGCTTGCCTATGTGTTCGAGCCGCTGGCGCGCGCCGATCTTGCCGCGGGCCGCCTCGTCCAGGTGCTGCCGCAGACGGCGATCGAGGAACCGGGGCTATTCCTCTATTTCCCTCGCCGGGCGGCGATGGCGCCGAAGCTCAGGGCCTTTATCGACACCGCACAAGAAATCGGCCGGGCCTCCTTGCGGACACCCGGCCGAGTTGCCTGAGTTCGTGAGCCCTGGAAAGGGCTATTTCTTGACCGCTGCAGCGACTTCCGCGGCGAAATCGGTCTCTTCCTTCTCGATGCCCTCGCCCAGCGCAAAGCGCAGGTAGGCGGTGATCTTGGCCGGCGCACCAATCTCCTTCTCGGCATCCTTCAGCGCCTTCTCGACAGTGATGTCGGGATTGAGCACGAAGGCCTGCTTCAGGAGCACGACTTCCTCGTAGAACTTGCGCAGACGGCCCTCGACCATCTTCTCGATGATCGCTTCCGGCTTGCCGGACTGGCGCGCCTGGTCGGAGAAGATCGCCTTCTCGCGTTCGACCGCGGCCGGATCGATCTGCTCTGCCGTCAGCGCCAGAGGGTTGGTGGCGGCAACATGCATCGCCACCTGGCGGCCAAAGGCGTTGGCGGCATGCTCATTGCCCGTGGTCTCGATCGCGACCAGCACGCCGAGTTTGCCAAGGCCGTCGGCAACCGCGTTGTGAACGTAGGTAGCGACAGCGCCGTGCGGAACGGTGAGCTTGGCCGAGCGGCGGAAGCCCATGTTTTCGCCGATGGTGCCGACAGCGTCCTTGATGGTGTGGGCAACCGACTTGTCGGACCCCGGATACTTTGCGGCGGCCACAGCCTCCGTCGTGCCATAGGCCAGCGCAACCTTGGCAACGTTGGCGACGATTTCCTGAAACGCGGCGTTGCGGGCCACGAAGTCGGTCTCGGAATTGACTTCCACGACGGCAGCTTCGCGCACGCCATTGTCGACGCCGATCAGACCTTCAGCCGCGGTGCGGCCAGCCTTCTTGTCGGCCTTGGAGATACCCTTCTTGCGCAGCCAGTCGACGGCCTCTTCCATGTTGCCGTTGGTCTCGGTCAACGCGGCCTTGCAATCCATCATGCCCGCGCCGGTCAAGTCGCGGAGTTCTTTGACCTGTGCAGCCGAAATGCTCATTGTCGCCTCTTTGTTTTAAATGCACCGACGCACCATCGGTATTCGATGGTGCGTCTGTTTAGCGTGCCAGAATATGAGAAAGATGAAGGCCGCAACCGGCCTTCGATTATCAAGCTTCGGGAGCTTCCGACGCCGGGGCCGGAGCCGGGTCGAGCGCGGGTTCGACCGGAGCTTCGACCGAAGCGCCGATGTCGACGCCGAGCGCGCCCTGCTGGCGGGCGATGCCGTCGATCGCAGCCTTGGCGATCAGGTCGCAATAGAGCTGGATGGCACGGGCCGCGTCGTCATTGCCGGGGATCGGGAAGTCGATCTTGTCCGGATCGCAGTTCGAATCGATGATGGCGACGACCGGGATGCCGAGGCGCTTGGCCTCGAGGATGGCGATCGCTTCCTTGTTGGTGTCGATCACGAACATCAGGTCGGGCGTCGAGCCCATGTCCTTGATGCCGCCCAGCGCCTTGTCGAGCTTCTCGCGCTCGCGGTCGAGGTTGAGGCGTTCCTTCTTGGTCAACCCTTGCGCTTCGCCGGCCAGCATCTCGTCGAGCTTGCGCAGGCGCTGGATCGAGTTCGAGATCGTCTTCCAGTTGGTCAGCATGCCGCCGAGCCAACGCGAGTTGACATAATACTGAGCCGAACGCTGTGCCGCATCGGCGACGATGTCGGAGGCCTGGCGCTTGGTGCCGACGAACAGCACGCGGCCACCTTTGGCAACGGTGTCGGAAACCTGCTTCAGCGCCTGGTGCAGCAAAGGCACCGTCTGCGACAGGTCGATGATGTGGATGTTGTTGCGGGCGCCATAGATGTAGGGCGCCATCTTCGGGTTCCAGCGGTGGGTCTGGTGGCCGAAGTGAATGCCAGCTTCCAAAAGCTGGCGCATGCTGAAATCAGGCAGTGCCATTCAAAGTTCCTTTCCGGTTAGCCTCCACGGACACAGGCATTTTTGGACTTTGTCCTCGAACGCCACCGGAGGTTTCAGCCGGATTTCTCCCGGGCAGACGCCAAAGTCCGTGTGTGGAATGAGCGCGCATATAGAGGGGATGCGCGATAAACGCAAGCGCCGCAGGATCGGTGGTGTTGCGTGCGACGATCCGCGCCCTGCCGTCAGCGCTTGACCTTGCCGTTCGGCACCCGCACCCGCCGGAAGACCGCGACGATCTCCTCGCGGCTGCATTCGATAGCGCCGAGCCGCACCGCACGATCACGCTCGAAGCCCGTTATGTCATAATGCGGCGCCGAAGTCTTGGGCGGTCCCTGGTACGATGAACGCTTGATGGCCAGCTCCGCGGCGAAGCGATGCAGTTCGTCGGTGTCGTCGGCCAACAGATGGCACCAGCGATGGCCGGCCCAGTTCCAGATCGCTGCGTCGACATAGACCGCCATGAGGCTTGCCGTATTCCTTCATCTTGCGCCGACAGGCACTCGTCTAGCGATGATAGAAGGGATTCAGATAGAAAATGAAGCCGCCGCCGGCCTCGACTTCAGCCACGGTGCTGGTGATTGTGTCCTGCATGCGACGATGCAACTCGGCAACCGCATCGTCGATCGAGCCGGCATACTCATGCAGGCCCAGCGCCTCCGGCACCCGGATATGGGCGCAACGCGGACCGGCCGGCTGCGGAATGAACCGGTTGATCGTGTCACGCAGTCCGCCCCGGCAATAGTCGTTGCGGACCCGCTTCAGATGTTCGGCGATCTCTTCCAGGCTGATGCGCGGGTTGGCCGCGGCCCAGGGCCCGACGCGTTGCAGCCTCTGAATCGTGTCGGCGAGCGCGCGGACCTGCTTTCGGCCTTCCGCATCGCCACTGTTTTTGCGCTGCCAACGACGCGCCCGCCGCAGAAGTTCGGTTGCGTCGGTGACATCAGTGTCGGGCGAGATGCTTTCGCCGAGTCGGCGGCCGAGTTCAGCAACCAACGCCTGCTGGCGCTCGGCATAGGTTGCGCCTTCGTCGGATGGCATGCCCGATGCTGCTTCATCGCGGGCCAGCAGCGTCGAATAGACATGGTGGATGCGCTGCGGCAGCGTGTCGGTCGCAAGGCGTTCTATTTTCAGGCTTTTCTCGACATAGGCGCATTCCTTCGCCAGCGCCGCTTCGACATTCCCGGTGAAGGCAAGCTTCCAGACGACTGGCGCGATCCAGACCTTGAAATCCGGATCCGTGGCCCGGCCGCGCTTGAGGGCCTCAAGCCCCATCTCGACGGCACCCGGCAGCAAAGGCGCAACGATGTTGGCATGCCAGCCAACGCCGCCTTCGGGATGCAGCAGCACGCCATGGCCTTTCAAGGCCCAGGCGACGGAGTGTTCCTTGGCTGCCCCGCTGTTGCCCGGAATCTGGGCGATCAGATTGTTGGCCAGCCAGAACTTCTGCATCAGCCGGCCAAGGCCGTTGACGACACCATTGGTTGCCCATGAGGCCGTGAGCGGGCTGACCTGCGACACAATCTCCTTGTCGATCATCCAGTCGGTGAAGAACTCGGGATGATTGGGCGTGATGAAGGTCGCCTTCCCTGCCCCGCAACTGGCCTTCAGCCGCTCAAGATCGGCGTCGGGAAAGTCGATATGGCGGACATTGGCGACGCCGCGAAGACCGGCCAGGCGATTGAACGGCAACAGATCCCGAAATCCGGGAATGCCGCGCAGCATGACGATCCGGTTGACGGATGTCATGGCCCTGATCAGTGCCGGGTTGGGCCGCGGCGCGACGAATGTATCGATCCTGCTCAAGCTGATCCCCCTCGCGCCTGGACGCTGGGAGAGGTTGAGAGACGATTGCGGCACGTTCAAGTCGATCGCAACGACCACGCCGTGTCGTGGTAAATCAACTGCCTAGACCGGCACTATTTGGCGGGGCAGGGTTTCGTCTGGTCGAACAGCGACAGGTTGACCAGCTTGCCGGTCATCGAGAAGTCGCCATAGTCCATGACGAGATCGCGGGTGATGCCGTTCTCATGCAGCTTGAAGCTGATACGGTATTCCGGCACCTCTTCGCCCGTCTTGTTGGTGTCGTCGAAATAGGCGATGTCGACCGGCCAGTATTTGTCCGTGGCGAGCTTTGCCAGTGCCGAAGCTTCCGGGTCGGCCTTGTCGGCATCGGTTTTCTTGCCGACCACGACAGTGGTGGTCATCACCTTGTTGGCGTCTTCGGAACCGTCGAACAGGTTCGTTTCGTAAAAATTCTCGCCTTTTTCGGCCTTGCCGATCAGCTCGACCAGGTGCTGGGTCGGAAATTGGGTTGTCGCCAGCTCGACGCTGTTCTTTTCAGGCTTGTCGATGTCGACCTTCAGGCCCTTGGTCTCTTTCGTGGCGATGCCCTTGACCTCCTTGTCGAGGTTCTGGTCGACGAAGGATTTTGTCACGAACGAAAAAGTCTTGCCTTCGGCGTCCTCGAAAGTGGTCGTCTGCTGGTCGGTCAACCTGGTGTTGTCGGCGGTGACGATCTGGGTGACGAAGCGGAATTTCACCGTATAGCCTTCGCAGGCCGAGCCATTGAACTCATAGACCATGCGGCCGGATATGCCCGTGATGCCGGACTGATCGGAAGCCTTTTTCAGGGTAAGATCGTAGACGGCGCGGTGGGCTTGCAGCGCCGGCGCGGCAAAGGCAGGGCCTATCGAGAGGGCTCCCGACAAGAGGACGGCATGGAATGCGAGGCGCGTTGCGCGCATGAGGTACTCCGATCGTCGCGACTGATGGCAGGCCGCAGGGAAAGATGGTCCAGCTTAAAAAAAGTCGTGGCGGAAGCGAGGCAAAAATAGCAATTTCGGCCCGGCCGGCGCGGCGTCACCAAGCAATAGGGAAATACCATGAGTGAAACAATCGAAAAGCGGCTAAGCGATCTGGGTGTGACGCTTCCCGTCGCCGCCGCGCCCGCCGCCAACTACGTGCCCTATTGCCGGACCGGCAATCTGCTGTTCACCGCCGGGCAATTGCCGCTCAAGGACGGCAAGCTGCAGGCGAGCGGGCTGTTAGGTCGCGATCTGGATACGGCAGGCGGCAAGGACGCGGCAAAATACTGCGCGATCAACATCCTGGCACAGGCCAAGGCAGCACTCGGCGACCTCGAGAAGATTAGCCGTCTGGTGAAGATCACCGTTTTCGTCGCCTCGGCACCTGAGTTCGTCGAGCAGCATCTGGTTGCCAACGGCGCCTCCGATTTCCTGGTGGCGGCCCTTGGCGAACGTGGCAAGCATGCGCGCTCCGCCGTCGGCACCGCCTGCCTGCCGCTTAATGCCGCAGTGGAAATCGAAGCCGTCTTCGAAATCGAATGAGCCAGGGGATAGATATGACCGACCTATCCTGGCTGACCGCCCGGCCCGTCGCCCATCGCGGCTTCCACGACATGAACAAGACGCGCTGGGAAAACACGCTGTCGGCCTTCGCCGCGGCCGCCGAGCGCGGCTATGCCATCGAATGCGACGTGCACCTGTCGTCCGACCGTGTTCCCGTCATCATCCATGACGGCGATCTCAAGCGCCTGACCGGCCAGGATGGTTTCGTCTGGCAGCGTACCGCAACTGAACTCGCGGCGCTCAGGGTCGGTGGCACGGCGGACCATGTGCCGACGCTGCAGGAAGCGCTCGACCTGGTGAACGGCCGCGTGCCATTGGTGGTCGAGTTGAAAGGCACGCCCGGCTATGACGAAGGCCTGGTGGCAAGCGTCGGCAAGATGCTCAAGCGCTACAAGGGCAAAGCGGCGATCATGTCGTTCGACCACTGGCTGGTCCGCGATTTTCCGAAGGACGCGCCGGGTATCCCAGGGGGGCTCACCGCCTACGGCAAGGACGTTGGGCTGATCGAGGCGCATTTCGCCATGCTGGCGCATAAGATCGCCTTCACCTCCTATGCCGCAGGCGACCTGCCGAACCCATTCGTCAGCTTCGTGCGCGAAAAGCTGAAAATGCCTGTTATCACCTGGACGGTGCACGACCAGCCGGCGGTCGACCTGACCTTCAGATATGCCGACCAGATGACGTTCGAGGGGTTCGAGCCCGATCTGGTCAAAGTCGCATGAGTGTCTGAAACGTGACTTGTACCAGGCCGGACGGAGCTTAAATAAGCCTCATGGATCAGGGCGACGAGGGCGACGGACAAACGGCCAATGCGGACTATTCGATCCGCGTCGCCGCCGGCATCGGCGCCTTCACCTGTGATGAATGGAACGGCTTTGCCGGAACTGCGCGCGGAGATTCAGAAACCAGTTACAATCCTTTGGTTTCCTTCGCTTTTCTAAGTGCGCTCGAAGATTCTGGATGCGCCGTGCGGCGTACCGGCTGGCAGGGCCATCACCTCAGGCTGGAGGACGGGCAAGGCAGATTGCTGGGCGCGGTGCCCTGTTATCTCAAATCGCACAGCCAGGGCGAATATGTGTTCGATCATGGCTGGTCGGATGCCTTCGAGCGCGCCGGCGGCCGTTACTACCCCAAACTGCAAAGTGCCGTGCCGTTCTCCCCGGTCACCGGCCCTCGCCTGCTGGTCAGTAAAGGCGAGGACAGCGCCAAAGTAAAGGCCGGTCTCGTGGCGGGCCTGAAGGCGGTGACGCAAAAACTCGGCGTCTCTTCCGCGCATGTCACCTTCGCGCAAGAGAGCGATGTGGAGGTGCTGGAAGCGGCAGGCTTCCTGCACCGCACCGACCAGCAATTCCATTTCTTCAACGAAGGCTTTTCGACCTATGACGACTTCCTCGCCACCCTTGCCTCGCGCAAGCGAAAGGCGATGAAGAAGGAAAGGCGTGAAGCGCTTGCCCCAGGCATTTCGATCGACCGGCTGACCGGCAAGGACCTCACGGAGAAGGCCTGGGACGATTTCTTCGCCTTCTACATGGACACCGGCAGCCGCAAATGGGGTCGGCCCTATCTCAACCGTCAATTCTTCTCGCTGATCGGCGAACGCATGGCCGACGACATCCTGCTGGTGATGGCGAGGCGCAACGGGCGATACATTGCCGGGGCCATCAATTTCATCGGCTCCGACGCACTCTATGGCCGCAACTGGGGCTGTATCGAGGACCATCCCTTCCTGCATTTCGAGGTCTGCTATCACCAGGCGATCGACTTCGCCATCGAGCGCAAGCTGAAGGTGGTGGAGGCGGGCGCGCAGGGCGAGCACAAGCTGGCGCGCGGCTACCGGCCGGTGACCATGCATTCCGCGCACTACATTGCACACCCAGGCCTGCGCAATGCCGTCGCCGATTATCTCAGGCGTGAACGCCACGAGGTGGAGCGGATGAGCGAATATCTCGAGGGGCACACCCCGTTCCGCAAGGATCTGGAGGAGTAGCAACAGGGCTGCCTGACGAGCAGGGCTGACTTCGCCCGATCGTCTTGTCGATTTTCCACCGTTTCGCTACACGAAAGGCACAATCCGGAGCGTTCACCATGACTGAGGCCGCCTACGATACCGACAACATCTTCGCCAAGATCCTGCGCGGCGAAATTCCTTCGCACCGCGTCTACGAGGACGCAGCGGTCATCGCCTTCATGGATGTGATGCCGCAGGGGCCGGGCCATACGCTGGTGTTGCCGAAGGCGCCATCGCGCAACCTGCTCGACGCCGACCCGTCAATTTTCGGCCATCTCTTGAACGTCGTTCAGAAAGTGGCGCTGGCGGTGAAAAAGGCCTTTGGCGCCGACGGCGTCACCATCATGCAGTTCAATGAGCCGGCATCGGGGCAAACCGTCTATCATCTGCATGTACATGTCATTCCGCGCTTCGACGGCATCCCGCTGAAGTCGCACACGGGAGGAATGGAGAAGCCGGAGGTGCTGACCGAAAATGCCGAAAAGATCCGGACTGCGCTCAAAAATTGAGAGCGAGAGGTCAGCCGATGTGGCGGACCGGGTAGCGCCGTTTAGCCGAGAAGACGATTCTAGTGCCCGGCCGTGCCGGCGCCGGGACTCAACCGTTTGCAACTCTAATCGTCTGATTAGGAAATATTGAACCGTCTCACGGTAAACAGTAACGGCGTGGCGAGCTGTGGGGCTTCAAAACCATGGAAGATTCGGTTGCGGCATCGGCCCCGCTGACGGGGGCAATTTTCGGACGTGCTTTTCTTGGTATCTTGGCGGATGCCTTTTGGCGACACCGGCTGCTGCACGCTATGGCTGCCGCTGCGCTGCTTCTGGCAAGCGCAGTCGGGTGGCACACTGGAAACATGCCGGATTTCGGCGTTCTGGAGGAATACGCCGAGTATCTTTTCATCGCCTTCTGGATTTGCGGCTCAGCCCTTGCACTTGGGACGCTTTTCCACCTTGCGCTGGTCCAGCGGGATACCGAACCGCTGCACACCTTCCTCAAGTCACTGGGTAGATTCTTTGGCGATGCCGAACGCATTGCCAACAGCCTGAATGGCCTGGGTGCAGGTCTTGCCTTCATATCCGCGATCGGTGTGTTGAAGGGAGCCATTGCAATCCTCTCTCCGTTTGCATGGGACAAAGCATTGGCTCACGCCGATCGCATCCTGCATTTCGGTCGAGCCCCGCACGAATGGTTGTGGTTTGTCGTCCAGTCGCCGCTTGCGTTGAAGATCATCAACATCGCGTACAATTTCTGGTTCGTCGTGCTCATCACCACGGTTTTCACCGTGTGCATCACACGCAAGGATACGAAGCTGCGTCACCAGTTCCTGATGAGCTTCATGACGATGTGGACGCTGGGTGGCTTCTTCCTCGCGATGGGCCTGTCGTCGGCTGGCCCTTGCTTTTACGAGCGATTGGGGTTCGGCAACGACTTTCACCCCCTCATGCAAGCACTTGCCGTTGCCGATCGCGTCTATCCGATCTGGGCGCTCAGCACGCAGGATATGCTGTGGAGTGGCTATACCGGCGCAACTACCGGCAGCGTCGGTATATCCGCCTTCCCATCCCTGCACGTTGCGATGGCGGTGCTGTTCGCCCTCTACGCAACACGGCGGTCTCGGCTGGCCGGTCTTGTGATGTGGTTATTCGCCGGCGTCATTATGGTCGGTTCCGTCGTACTTGGCTGGCACTATGCCGTGGATGGCTATGCGGGTGCATTCCTGATGATCGCGATCTGGAAGGCGTGCGGATATTTGGTGACACGTTTCGCGTCGGACCGCATGGCCGCTGAAATCGAGAGCTCCACCATGCAATCGCCGGCCGTATGCGGGCTGTAAATTCGCCGATCTGGACGAACCCGCCTGCGGCGGCCATGCCGGTCAAAACGGCTCAAGGGCCGCGCTGGATGGGTTGAATAGTTTCTGAAACGCTGTTGGATACGGTGCTAAGCTGCTCTGCGATCGTATCCGCGCATTGCCCAGGGCTGAGGAGCGAGGTGTCGACTTCCAGATCGTACACGCCTGGGCGGTGGACTTCTTCTTGCCACAGACGCACGGGCAGCGGGACGGGATCATCGGGCGAGCCGGTTACATATCCCTTGTCTGCCGCGCTGGCCGCACGCCTTTCCATGATGATTTCCAGCGGGCAGCGAACACCGACAAACAGCACCGGCAGACCTACAAGCCGGCGCGCGCAATCGGCCACAATGTGAAGTGGTCTCGAATAGGCATCGTGATGGCCGACATCCGCAACGACATTCAGCTCCAACCGGCTATGAGCGGCTATCGATTCGTAGAGCGCGGCGTATAATCCGGGCACGAGGGCCTCAAGGTCCGGACGCTCGCCGCCAGGCCGCAATCCTATCCCAGGCCGATAGCGTGCCGGCGTGGCCTGCTCGTAGACGTCGACACCGAGATTGAGCCAGACGCCATCGAAGCTCTCCTGAACAGCTCTGGCGATGCTTGATTTTCCCGATCTCGGTGCACCGTTCAGAATGATGACCTGCCCGGCCATGCGTCCTCCCGCTCCAATGAAAAAAGCCCCGTTTTGAACTGACCCCCGAAAGTTGGACACAACCTTCGGGGGTTTTGCATGTCCAAATACAGCGAGAGTTTCAAGCGCTCGGTTGTCGATAGCTATTTAGGCGGGGATGAGAGCTGCGCGAGTGCGGCGTCGATGCATGGCGTTGATGCGGCCACTGTTCGCAAGTGGGTTGCGTTGTACCAGGCGCATGGCGATGCCGGGCTATCTGGTAAGTACGGTCGTTACGACGCGGCGTTCAGGCTGTCGGTGCTTGAGCGAATGTGGGAGGAAGGTCTGTCGTATCGGCAGACGGCTGCATTGTTCAATATCCGCAATGCCAGTTGCCTGACGGGCTGGGAGAAGCGCTATCATGCGGGCGGGATAGAGGCGCTCGGCCCACGTCCCAGAGGACGACCCATGTCAAAGCCGCCGTCCCCCGCAGTGCCTGTTGCAGCCAGTGACGAGGCCAAAAGCCGCGAAGAACTGCTGGCTGAGCTGAAGCATCTGCGGATGGAGAACGACTACCTAAAAAAACTAGAGGCCTTAACGCAGGGACATGCGCTCAAAAAGCGCAAGCCGTCCAGGCGTTAAGGCCGTTGCATTCGCTTGAGGGGCTGCTCGAGCTGGCGAAGCTTGCGCGCAGCACGTTCTATTACAGACAGAAAGCAGCGAAGCGCTCGGACCGCCATGCGGCGCTGAAGGCGGCGATCAAGGCCATCTTCGACAGCCACAAGGGTCGCTACGGCTATCGCCGGGTGACTGCGCAACTGCACCGGTTGGGCCGGCGCGTCAACCACAAGACCGTCCAGAGCCTGATGGCCGGGATGGGATTGAAGTCGCTGGTCAGGCCGAAGAAGTATCGCTCCTACAGGGGCGAGGCTGGGCGGACCGCTCCCGATCTGTTGCAGCGCAAGTTCGGCGCCGACCGCGCCAACCGCAAATGGGTGACCGACGTGACGGAGTTCAGCCTGGCCGGCGACAAGCTCTATCTGTCCCCGGTCATGGATCTCTACAATGGCGAGATCGTCGCGTTCGAGACGGCGCGGCGGCCACGCTTCAAAATGGTGGACAATATGCTGACCAAAGCCCTCGCCCGGCTTGGTGAGAACGAAAGGCCGATCCTGCATTCCGATCAGGGATGGCAGTATCAGATGTCGGCATTCCAACGCAGGCTGGAAGCCAGAGGCCTCCAACAGAGCATGTCACGCAAAGGCAATTGCCTCGACAACGCCCCAATGAAGAGCTTCTTTGCCATCCTCAAATCCGAGCTCTTCCATCCCGGAACCTTCGACACCGTTCAAAGCCTGGACGACGCCATCACGGACTACATCGACTATTACAACCACCGCCGCATCAAACTGAAACTGAAAGGGCTGGCCCCTGTGCAATACAGGAACCAGCCCTTAAACCTACCAACTCAATGAACCGTCCAACTTTATGGGGTCAGTTCATTTCCGGGGCTTTTTTCGACTTTCGTCAAGGTCAGTTCTTTCGGGGCAGTTGCGGCACGAGGCTGCGCTTGCCGCCGTCCTTGCCCTTGGCTTCGGGCTTCTGCGCCACCAGCTTCTTGGCCGCGGGCTTTTTCGTCACGGCCTTTCTGGGCTTCGTTGTTTCTTCCGGCTCTTCCTTCTTCGGCTTCACCGGCGCCTCGTCGGCGAGTGATTCGAGCTTCAGGCCGGTCTCGCCGGTTTCCTTCTTCTCGACGGTGACACGCACCGTGCCGCCCTTCTTGAGCTTGCCGAACAGCACCTCGTCGGCCAACGGTTTCTTGATGTGCTCCTGGATTACCCGGCCGAGCGGCCGCGCTCCCATGCGCTCATCATAGCCCTTGTCGGCGAGCCAGGCGATCGCATCCGCCGACAGGTCGAAGGTGACGCCACGCTCGGAAAGCTGGGCCTCGAGCTGCATGACGAACTTCTGCACCACCTGATGAATGACCGGCACCGGCAACGAGCCGAACGGGATGATCGCATCGAGACGGTTGCGGAATTCCGGCGTGAACAGCCGGTTGATCGCCTCGACATCGTCGCCTTCGCGCTTGGTCGAGCCGAAGCCGATCGCCGCGCGCTGCGCATCCGACGCGCCCGCATTGGTGGTCATGATCAGGATCACATTGCGGAAGTCGATCTGCTTGCCGTTGTGGTCGGTCAGCTTGCCATGGTCCATAACCTGCAACAGGATGTTGAACAGGTCCGGATGTGCCTTCTCGACCTCATCGAGCAACAGCACGCAATGCGGATGCTGGTCGACGCCGTCCGTCAAAAGACCGCCCTGGTCGAAGCCGACATAGCCGGGAGGCGCGCCGATCAGCCGCGAGACGGTGTGGCGTTCCATATATTCCGACATGTCGAAGCGGATCAGCTCGACGCCGAGCGACGCGGCCAACTGCTTGGCCACTTCGGTCTTGCCGACGCCGGTCGGGCCGGAGAACAGGTAGGAGCCGATCGGCTTCTCCGGTTCGCGCAGGCCGGCACGCGCCAGCTTGATCGCCGAGGTCAACGCGGTGATCGCGGTGTCCTGGCCATAGACGACGCGCTTCAGCTCGATATCGAGACCCTGCAGCACCTTCTCGTCATCGGCCGAAACCGTCTTCGGCGGGATGCGGGCCATGGTGGCGATCGTCGCCTCGATCTCCTTGATGCCGATCGTCTTCTTGCGCTTGGCTTCCGGAACCAGCATCTGCGAGGCGCCGGTCTCGTCGATCACGTCGATCGCCTTGTCCGGCAGCTTGCGGTCGTTGATGTAACGTGCCGACAGCTCCACCGAGGCCTTGATCGCCTCGTTGGTGAACTTCACCTTGTGGAACTCCTCATAATAGGGCTTGAGGCCCTTCATGATCTCGATGGCGTCCGCGATGGTCGGTTCGTTGACGTCGATCTTCTGGAAGCGCCGCACCAAAGCACGGTCCTTCTCGAAGAACTGGCGGAATTCCTTGTAGGTGGTCGAGCCGATGCAGCGGATCGCACCCGATGACAGCGCCGGCTTCAACAGGTTGGACGCATCCATGGCGCCGCCTGAAGTAGCCCCTGCGCCGATGACCGTATGGATCTCGTCGATGAACAGCACGGCACCGGGATAGTCCTCGAGTTCCTTGACGACCTGCTTCAGCCGTTCCTCGAAATCGCCGCGATAGCGCGTGCCGGCGAGCAGCGTGCCCATGTCGAGCGCGAAGATGGTGGCGTTGTGCAGCACTTCGGGAACGTCGCCCTCGACGATGCGCTTGGCCAGACCCTCGGCGATCGCCGTCTTGCCGACGCCGGGATCACCGACATAGAGCGGGTTGTTCTTCGAGCGGCGGCACAGCACCTGAATGGTGCGGTTGATCTCGGACTCGCGGCCGATCAGCGGGTCGATCTTGCCGGCCTTGGCCTTGTTGTTGAGATTGACGCAATAAGCCGTCAGCGCATCCTGCTGCTGCTTCTTCTTGCCGCCTTCCTCTTGTGGCTCGGCGCCGTTCTGGCCGCCCTGCTCGTCATCGGCACCGCGCGGCGAGCGTGTCTCCGATGCGCCCGGACGCTTGGCAATGCCGTGCGAGATGTAGTTGACCGCGTCGTAGCGGGTCATCTGCTGTTCCTGCAGGAAATAGGCGGCATGGCTCTCGCGCTCGGCGAAGATGGCGACGAGGACGTTAGCGCCCGAAACCTCCTCGCGGCCAGACGACTGCACATGGATCACCGCGCGCTGGATGACGCGCTGGAAACCGGCGGTCGGCTTGGAGTCCTCGTCGTAACCGGTGACGAGGTTGTCGAGCTCGGTGTCGATATAGGTGAGAACCGTGTGCTTGAGCTCATCGAGATCGACATTGCAGGCGCGCATGACGGCGGCCGCCTCGGTGTCGTCGATGAGCGCGAGCAGCAGATGTTCTAGGGTTGCATATTCATGGTGCCGCTCATTGGCGAGCGTCAGCGCCTGGTGAAGCGCCTTTTCCAGGCCTTGGGAGAAAGCCGGCATGTTACCTCACTTCTTCTCCATCACGCATTGCAGCGGATGCTGATTCTGTCGGGCGAAATCCATGACCTGGGACACTTTGGTCTCGGCCACCTCGAATGTATAGACCCCGCACTCGCCCACTCCATGATTGTGAACATGAAGCATGATGCGTGTGGCGGCTTCGCGATCCTTCTGGAAAAAACGCTCCAGCACGTGAACCACGAACTCCATCGGAGTGTAGTCGTCGTTGAGGATGAGGACCCGATAAAGGCTGGGCTTCTTGGTCTTGGTTTTGGTGCGCGTGATGACGGCCGTCCCACGGCCGGCCCCATTGCCGTTACCGTCGCCGTCTTGCATCCGCACCACTCGTCTCGTGGCAGTCAAACCGATCGTCACGTATTCCTGCCTCTTTCGATTCCCCATGCGAGTTCGACATGTAGGTGTTCGATGTACGATTTTAAGCCCTTCTGGTTAGCTGACAATATGGCTAGGTCACCAAACTTGGACGATTTTCGCAATCGTGAAGGGGCGCGAGGCTCTGGAACGGAAATTGACACGAAAAAGCCGGGCCGCGTTTCCGTGGCCGGGCTTTTTCTCGGGTTCAAAGGCTGAATCTGGGGTCACGTCAGGCGAAATCAGTTCGCCCGGGCAAAATTACTTTGCCTTGGCAACGATCGATTCGAATGGCTTGTAAGCTTCCTTGGCGAGTTCGGCATAGAGATCGCCGATCTTGGTGGCCTCGGCGACGAACGCCTCATAGGACTGCTTGGCGTAATCCGACTGGATCTCGATCGCCTTTTCCAGCGACTTGGCTGAAAACAGCTTCTCCACCGTGGCGCTGCCGGTTTCAAAACTCTTCTTGGTGTATTCACCAGCTTCGGTGGCAATCGCCTGCGCGCCCTTGGACAGCGACGCAAAGCTCTTCAATCCGGTGTCGGCGAACTCTTTGCCGTATTTGCTGAAGTCCTCATAGGTCTGGGTCATTTCACGATTCCCTTGACGGTTGAAGCGTCCTTCTTCGGGGCGCCCTTGTGCAATGCAAGATAATATATTGTGCACCGCACAAAAGTCAAGATTTCGCGGGCTTGCGGACCCGCCTGCGCAGCCAATGGCTAAAAATCGAATAAAGAGAGCCACAAGCCCGAAGAAAATGGTGAACGCGGCGGTTACCATAAACGGATTGGTAACGCTGCGCCGGTAGCTTGGCCGGAAGCGAGGCAGGACCCTTTGCCGCCTCCAACGCAACGAAGAAATCCAAGGGAAGTACCAGTGCGTAAGGCGTTGTTGGGCATCGTTTCCAAATCTACCTCCCCTCTCAAAACGATGATGATCATCGCCCTGGCGATGACATTCGTTTTTGGCGACGTTGCCTCGTCGCTGGCGGCCAGGCAGGCGGCCATCGTCGTGGATGCCAAGACCGGCAAAGTGCTCTACTCCGCCGACGCCAACGGCAGGCGCTATCCGGCTTCGCTGACCAAGATGATGACGCTGTATCTGACCTTCGAAGCGATGGCGAAGGGCAAGATCAGCAGGAACACGCCAGTGGTGTTTTCCGCCAAGGCCTCCGCCGAGGCGCCGACGAAACTTGGCGTGAAGCCGGGCGGTTCCGTCACGGTCGAGACCGCGATCCTGTCGATCGTCACCAAGTCGGCGAATGACTCGGCCACCGCGCTCGGCGAAATGCTCGGCGGCAATGAAACCACTTTTGCCCGCATGATGACCGCCAAGGCGCGTGCGCTGGGGATGAACGGCACCGTGTTCCGCAACGCCAATGGCCTGCCCGACCCCGGCCAGTTCACCACCGCGCGCGACATGGCGACGCTCGGCATCGCGCTGCGCGAGCATTTTCCCCAGTATTACGGCTATTTCTCGCAGCGCTCCTTTCTCTATGGGCGCCAGCGCATCAACGGCCACAACCGTCTGCTTGGACGCATCAAGGGCGTCGACGGCATCAAGACTGGCTACACCCGCGCCTCCGGCTTCAACCTCGTCTCATCGGTTTCCGATGGCAATCGCCGCATCGTCGGCGTGGTCATGGGCGGCACCTCGGGCGGCAGCCGCGACAATCAGATGGCCAGCTTGATCAACACCTATCTGCCGAGGGCGTCGACTCGCGGTGGTGGCGATCTGGTCGCCAAGGCCGGTGGCAACAACCCGATCACCGCCCTTGCCAAGGTTCTCCTGCCCAAGCATGACGCTCCGACACCGGACGACAAGCCTGTCATAGCGCAGGACGATGTCACCGTTGCCGAGGACGCCACGGTCGCGGAAGACGATACCGCGCAGGCCGGAGAAGCAGCCCCCGTCGTCAAGACCAGAAAGGTCAAGACCGTCATCGTTTCAGCCCCCCAAGTCGCGACGGCCCAGGTTGTAGCGGCCTATGCCGAGCCGACGCCGGCGGCTGTCGACCCGGTCAACACCGCGTCGGTGCCTTCGGGTTGGGCCATTCAGGTCGCCTCGTCGCCCAAGCAGTCCGAGGCCCAGGCCTTTCTCGACAAGACCACCAAGCAGGCGCCCAAGGTGCTGGCGGACGCTTCCGGTTTCACTGTCGCCTTCGACAAGGATGGCGTCACCTACTACCGCGCCCGCTTCGGTGGCTTCGGTTCGAAGACCGCCGCCTGGAAGGCCTGTACCGCTTTGAAGAAGAAGAACATCGAGTGCTACGCCGTCCAGCAGTAGGACGGCGTGCAAGCCATCTCCCGGAAAAATTCTGCGTCGAAGGAGACTAGTTGTGATTGGAGAGCAAGACGTCCTTGGCTTCGTTAATCCGCGCCGCCAGGAAAGACGTGCCGCCGACATCGGGGTGCAGGCGCTGCATCAGGCGGCGGTGCGCCTTGCGGACATCCGCCGCGGCGGCCCCCGCTTCAAGACCAAGGACCTTGTAGGCCTCCTCCTTAGTCATGGCGCCCGGACCTGGCGCAACACCCAGCCCTTCGCCACCGTTCGTCTCAGCGTTTTTGCGCCAGACGGGAAATCTGCCGTCAAGATACGTCTCTAGCAGCTGTCGGCTCTCCGGATCGCCGGAGAGTTCGCGGTAGAGGTGTTGCAATTCCGCCAGCCCCATCGCGCCAAGCATCTTGCCTTCGTGGCGGCCAGCCAGGACCAGTCCTTCGAGGCCGCCGGTATCGTGATCGAGTTCCATTTCCAATGCCGCTGTGCGCACCGTCGAGCGTTTGCCCGGTGCAAGCCCGGCCGGCTGGCGTTTCATGCGCATGGAACCATACCAGGCAATTGCGCCGGTGAGAATCATGCCGCCGATGCCTTCCCGGCCGACCACAAGCACGGCGACGCCGACAAGTGCCAGAAGAGCCGGCCCGAGCGTTCGCAGCGTGCTCGCCAGTTTCGCCGGCTCGGCACGCAGAAAGATCGTCACCGCGCCGAGGAGCAGCAGAAGCAACGCTCCAAAAGCGATGATCGCGCCCATTATTTTCCGCCGCCCCGCAGATACTCGATCATCAGCCGGTCTTCCGGCCTGCCCCTGGCTTCGAGCGCCTTCAACCCGCCGGTCGCAAACACGGCGACGGCCGAAAGCAGTCCTGCCAGGGTCGCGGCAGCCCGCCGATCAAATCTAAACCAAGCCCCCTTGGACAGCCGCGCAATCTCTTTGAACGCCTTTTCTGCGCCGGAATCATGGCTTTCCTGAAACACGAAGACGGGAACGCCATGAAGGCCGAGGCTGCCGGCCTTTTCGGCCAGATCGTCGATATTCTCTTCCATCGCGTCGCCGATGTAGACCAGCGCATTGACCTTGGCGGCCGCCGTCTGTTTCAACGCATGCGTCAGGACCTTGCCGATCTGGGTGTGGCCGCTGCGGCATTCGATCCGCGTCATCAGCTGCTTCAAGGCATTGGTGTCGCTCACGAAAGCGGACGAACGGCACTCGCCGAGACCACGAAAATAAACCAGTTGCACGCTGAGGGTTCCGGCCTTGCCGACAGCGTCGAACATCTGGCCCTGCAGCTCACAAGCCAGATCCCAGGTCGGCTGGCGGCTCATTGTTGCGTCGAGAGCAAGGATCAGCCTGCCCGAATCGGTCGCCGACGCGGCAAGTGTCCTCGCCTGACGAATGAAGGCGTCGATCTCGCCGGCGTTGGATTGAGGCTTGATCGGCGCAGGATTGGTCCCCGCTGGCACAGGCTGCTTCTTATCGCTCATGAAAAACAAGATGTGGCGTTGCCACATCGCTTGCAAGCCCCACATCGGGCAGTGCAAAGGGCCAGGCGGTGATGCCACCTGGGGTCAGAGCAGACCGAGATCGGCCAGCTCGCGCCTGAGTTTCGGCGGCATCTCGATCAATCCGGCCTTGCCCTTACCCAGATCGAGCGGCGCGTCCGCCGGCTTCAGGTAGCGCCAGCCCTGAAAAGCCCGGCGTGGCTGCCAGTCGGTGCGTACAACCTCGGGGTCGAGTATCAGATGGCAACGGCCTATGCCTTCACTGTCGGTGAACGGCCGGATTTCGGTGATCAACTGGCGGCACTGCACATTGCCTTTGATCACCCAATAGAGCGAACCGCCATCGGTAACCTCGGCGCCGCGCGTCGGCATCATACGGGTGGTGTGATACTGCTCGACCGGCTCACCGGCGCGCCGCCGCTCGTCGAGGCGGAAGGCGATCCACTCTTCGAGATCCTCGACGCTGTCGCAGCCGACACAGAGTTTTATGAGATTGAGAGACATCGCTTAAGGTTAGTCCTGCACGCGAACGCGTCAACGACCGGATCGACTTCTCCACAGTGGCGGTTTAGGCCAGCCTTCAGCACTCCACGACGTTGACTGCAAGCCCGCCAAGGCTGGTTTCCTTGTACTTCTCGTTCATGTCGAGGCCGGTCTGGCGCATGGTCTCGATCGCCGCATCGAGCGGTACGAAATGGATGCCGTCGCCCTTGATGGCCAGTGACGCTGCCGTCACCGCCTTGACCGCGCCCAGCGCATTGCGTTCGATGCACGGCACCTGCACCAGCCCGCCGACCGGATCGCAGGTCATGCCGAGATGATGTTCGAGCGCGATCTCGGCGGCATTCTCGACCTGCTCGGGCGTGCCGCCCATGACGGCGCACAGGCCGGCCGCCGCCATCGCCGATGCCGAGCCGACCTCGCCCTGACAGCCGACCTCGGCGCCCGAGATCGACGCGTTGGTCTTGATGATGCCGCCAACGGCGGCAGCCGTCAGCAGGAAATCACGAATGCTCGGCTGGTCCGCCTCGGGATGGAAATGCAGCCAGTAGCGCAGCACCGCCGGCAGCGTGCCGGCAGCGCCATTGGTCGGCGCGGTGACGACGCGGCCGCCGGCGGCATTTTCCTCGTTCACGGCCATGGCGTAGATCGACAGCCAGTCATTGGCGAGCAAAGGATTGGGCTTGTTCTGCTGCCACTGCTCCTGCAGCTTATCGTGCAGCATGCGGGCACGGCGGCGCACCTTCAGCCCACCCGGCATGATGCCATCCTGCGACAGGCCACGGTCGATGCAGCCCTTCATGGCGCTCCAGATTCCGTCGAGGCCGGCGTCGAGCTCCTCGCGCGTCATCTGCGTCTCCTCGTTGACGCGTTTCATGTCGGCGATGGAAAGGCCGCTTTTGCCGGCCATGGCCAGCATCTCGACCGCATTCTTGAACGGATAAGGCACTTTCTTGCCTTCGGTTGTCACCGAACCTTTGGCTTTCATCCGCTGCAGTTCTTCTTCGGAAACCACGAAGCCGCCGCCGATCGAATAATAGATGCGCTTGAGCAGCAGGCGGCCGCCGGAATCATAGGCGTAGAACGCCATGCCGTTGGCGTGACCGGTGAGCGGCGTTTTGCGGTCCAGCACCAGATCGGTGGCCGGATCGAAGCGATAGGCGGGATGGCCGGGCGGCGAAATGCGCTTTTCGGCGGCGATGCGGCTGGCAATGCCATCGGCCTGGTCGGGATCGACCGTCTGCGGCGTCAGGCCGGCAAGGCCGAGCATGACGGCGCGATCACTGCCGTGGCCAATACCGGTATAGGCGAGTGACCCGTGCAGACTTGCGCCAAGCCGATCGACCTTGACGCCCGCCGGACGCGGCCAGTCATTTCCCGCGACCTCGTCGAGAAACCGCGCAGCGGCTGTCATCGGCCCCATCGTGTGCGAACTCGAGGGTCCTATGCCGATCTTGAACAGGTCGAAAACCGAAAGGAACACGCGGCGTTGTCTCCTGGCGTCAGGTCGATGACTACATATAGGAATTCCCACGATGTTTCCGCTCTTTTGGAAATCGCGGCGCTGCACCCGCCGACCTTGTTTGCTCCGGCAGCGACATTGGTGCCTTATCGCTGTAGGCGGACATCGAAGCGATCGCGCTGAATGTGCTAAATTCAGGCCATGGGCGATTCCCTCGATCTTTCGACAGCCGATCTCGCGGCGCTGGCCTTCTTCCTCGTCGCGTGGCTGCTGCACACGTTCGCCTCCGACGGCAAGCTGGTCAGCCGCATGTCACTGACGACGGCGATGAATGCACAGCGGCAAGCCTGGATGCGGACCATGGCCGAGCGCGAGATCCGCATCGTCGATACCGCCATCATGAGCGGGCTGCAGCAAGGCACCGCCTTCTTCGCCTCCAGCTCGCTGATCGCCATCGGCGGCTGTTTTGCCCTGCTCGGCGCATCCGACCGGGTTCTTGAAGTGCTCAGCGACCTGCCCCTGGGTGGCGCGCCGTCGCGCGCGGCCTTCCAGATAAAGGTGTTCGGGCTGGTGCTGATCCTGGCGTTTTCGTTCTTCAAATTCGGCTGGGCGTACCGGCTGTTCAACTATTGCACGATCCTGATCGGCGCCGTGCCGATCCCGCATGGCGAAGCCTCACGCAATCCGGTCACCGAAACGGCGGTGTGGCGTGCGGCGCAAATGAACATGCTGGCCGGAAAGCACTTCAACTCCGGCCTGCGCGGCGTGTTCTTCTCGATCGGTTATCTCGGCTGGTTCGTCGACCCAATGGTGTTCGTGTTGTCGACGCTGTTGCTGCTGGCCGTTCTGGTGCGGCGCCAGTTCTTCTCGGCCGCCAGGCAGGCGGTGATCGGTCAGCCGCCTGGAAAAGGCTGATCGATCCGGCCTGACAGCCAGTAGGCAAAAAGCCCGATCCATTCGCGGATGGCCATGGTGGCGGCCTGCAGCGAATCGGCTGGATTGTCGCGGAACAGGCCGATGCCTTCTTTGCCCGAGGTGCGATAGTCGACCGGCCAGGGAACAGTCGCAAAGCCAGCCTTGTCGAACAGCGCCTTGGCGCGCGGCATATGGAAGGCCGAAGTCACCAGCAGCCAGGTCTCGCCGGGCTTCGGCGTTAGCAACTCCTTGGTGAAGACCGCGTTCTCATAGGTGTTGCGGGACTTGTTCTCCAGGATCAGACGATCGGCGGCCACGCCAAGCGCGGTGAGCAGGCGCGGCGCGGTTGCGGCATCGCCCTCGCCATCGAGAAACAACGCGCCGGTGCCGCCGGAGACGACCACCTTGGCGGTAGGAAAGCGCCGGGCCAGAACTGCGGTCTCGACCATCCGATCTCCGCTGCTGTTCAACTCATAGCCGCCGCGCGCCAGATTGATGGCGCCCTCGAAGCCGCCGCCGAGCACGACGATGCCGTCGACCTTTGCCGGCAGCGGCGGGCGCGCGAAGCGCTCTTCCAGCGGATTGAGCATCATGGCGCCGAGCGACGTCCACGCTGACAGCGCAAGGACCAGAAATGCCAGCACGCTGCCGGTAGCCGCCAGCCGCCGGCGCCCGATCATGGCCGCGAGCAATCCCGCCAGCAGCAGAAAGATCGCCAGGTTCAGCGGCTGGATGAAGAACCAAAAGATCTTGGACAGGTAGAAGAACATCGCTCACCCCATTGCAGCGCCGCGCGGGCGTGCGCGCTCAAAGGACGCTAACACTTTGATTTTGCGCAGGATCCTTCCGAAAATCGATTCGACTTTCAGGGCATGCGCTAGACGAGCGACGTCCCTACCACCACTTCTCCGGCTGGAACGTGCCTGCGGCCTGCTCGATGACGGCAGCGGTCTGGAACAGGGTTTCCTCATCGAACGGCCGGCCGATCAGCTGCAGGCCGAGCGGCAGGCCCTTGGCGTCGAGCCCGGCGGGCACAGCGATGCCCGGCAGGCCCGCCATGTTCACAGTGACGGTGAAGATGTCGTTCAGGTACATCTTGACCGGATCGGCAGCCATGTCCTCGTCGGCGATGCCGAAGGCGGCGGACGGCGTTGCCGGGGTCAGGATGACATCGACGCCGGCGGCGAAGACAGTCTCGAAATCCCGCTTGATCAGATTGCGCACCTTCTGCGCCTGCAGATAGTAGGCGTCGTAATAGCCGGCCGACAGCACATAGGTGCCGATCATGATGCGGCGCTTGACCTCGCGGCCGAAACCCGCGGCGCGGGTCTTCTCATACATGTCGACGATATCCTTGCCCGGCACGCGCAAGCCGTAGCGGACGCCATCATAGCGGGCGAGGTTGGACGAAGCCTCGGCCGGCGCCACGATGTAATAGGCGGGCAGCGCGTATTTCGTATGCGGCAGGGAAATGTCGACGATCTCGGCGCCGGCGTCCTTCAGCCAGGCAATGCCCTTCTGCCACAGCGCTTCGATCTCTTCGGGCATGCCGTCGACGCGGTATTCCCTGGGAATGCCGACCTTCATGCCCTTGATCGGCTTGCCGATCACCGCCTCATAATCCGGCACCGGCCGGTCGACCGACGTCGTGTCCTTCGGATCGACAGAGGCCATCGATTTCAACAGGATCGCGGCATCGCGTACGTCGCGCGCGATCGGGCCGGCCTGGTCGAGCGACGAGGCGAACGCGACGATACCCCAGCGTGAGCAGCGGCCATAGGTCGGCTTGATGCCGACCGTCCCGGTGAAGGCGGCCGGCTGGCGGATCGAGCCGCCAGTGTCCGTCGCGGTCGCGCCGGCGCACAGGAAGGCGGAGACTGCCGTGGCCGACCCGCCAGAAGAGCCACCCGGCACCAACTGCGCATTGTCCAGGCTGCGCACGGTCCTCGTGCCGCCGGCCGAAACGAAGCCGCCGTCGCCCTGATGCGTCGTGGGCATCACCGCAGTATCGAGGCGCGAGCGCCGCCACGGATTGATGACCGGGCCATAGTAGGACGTCTCGTTGGACGAGCCCATGGCGAACTCGTCCATGTTGAGTTTGCCGAGCATAACGGCGCCGTCGGCCCACAGATTTGACGTAACGGTCGATTCGTAGCGCGGCTTGAACCCGTCGAGCACATGGCTGCAAGCCTGCGTGTGGACGCCTTCGGTGCCGAACAGGTCCTTGATCCCCAACGGAATGCCTTCCAGCGCACCGCCCTCGCCCTTGACCAGCCTGGCGTCGGACGCCTTGGCCATGTCGCGCGCCTTGTCGCCGGTCACGGCGACATAGGCATTGAGCGCCGGATTGGCGCGCTCGATAGCGCCGAGATAGGCCTCGGTGATCTCGGTCGCGGTGATTTCCTTGTCGCGCAGCTTGGCGCGGGCCTGTGAAATCGTCAGCTGGGTCAGGTCGCTCATCAAAGGCTCTTTTCGTAAAACACCGACCACTCAGAATCGGGATAATCCAGCACCGGGCCGCAGCGCGAAAACCCGGCGCGTTCGTAGACTGTCCACGCCGCGGGATGACGATCGCCCGTCTCCAGCACCAGGCGCTTCAGCCCCTCGTTGCGCGCCAGCGATCCGACCCGCTCAACGATTTTCGCGCCGATCTTCTGCCCGCGATGCGACGGCCTGATATACATGCGCTTGACCTCGCCAATGGCGCCGTCATGACGCTTCAGCGCGCCGCAGCCAATGGCCAGGCCATTATCGCGGGCGATGAAAACCGTCGTGTCCTCACCGGCCATCTGCTCGACCGTCAAATGGTAGCAATGCTCCGGCGGCGTCAGTTCGAGCAAGGTCTCGTTGAGTTCCGTGACCAGCCTGCGCACGTCGTCCTGGAGCGGCTTCTCAATGGCGATCTCGATTGCCATCGGCCGACTTACTCCACGACCTTCGGCACGAGGAAGAAATTCTCTTCGGTCGCCGGCGCGTTAGCGACGATGTCGGCGGCCTTGCCGCCGTCGGTGACGACATCGCTGCGCTTCTTCATGTCCATCGGCGTTACCGAGGTCATTGGTTCGACACCGGAAACATCGACCTCGTTCAGCTGCTCGACGAAGCCCAGAATGGCGTTCAGCTCCCCGGTCATCCGTTCGGCATCTTCTTCGCTCACCGCGATGCGGGCGAGATGCGCGACGCGCTTCACTGTCTGAAGATCTACGGACATGTTTTTGCCTCGGGGAAAACCAGTTCGGGCTATAGCGGCGCCGCGCGCGCTGCGCAACATGCATCGTGCGAGAGACCAGGCTGTGCCGGCGGCCCGCTCGTGGGCCCTCAGAATACGTCTATGGCAGAGCAACGCCTTCGCACAGATAGTAGCTGCCGCTGTTGCCGCTTGCTTCGCTTTCGTCGTCGACGGGCCGAACCGACACGAGATCGATCTGCTTGGCGTTCATTTGCGTCACGGAGAGAACGTCGGGAAAGACATAACCCGGTTCCTGGCAGATGGCCGTCACCGCCCAGCTCGGCGAAGCCGTGGCCTTGCTGATCTGCAGAAACTCGCAATTGTATTCGACGCTCTGCAGGCCGTGCGCCGAAAGCACGATGTTGCCTGCGTCGATCAGCGTTTGCAGCGTGTCCTTTTTGGCCTGTTTGCAAAGCTCCTCGGATTGCAGGTAGACGCCCTCGATGAAATCATCCGCGGCGAGCGCGGGCGACGCCGCGACCAACATCGATACACAAAGAGATTTCCTCAAAGCCATGGTCTTATTCCGCTTTCGCCACGCCTAGATCGTAATCGTCTCACCGATATCAGGCAATGCCACCGTCACGCCGGACCCTTCCATGCCGGCCTCGAACTTGTCGGCGGTCGGATCGATCATCGGAAACGTGCCGAAGTGACAGGGAACCACGGTATCGAATTTGAAGAAGCGCCGGCAGGCAAGTGCAGCCACCGCGCCGCCCATGGTGAAACGGTCGCCGATCGGCACGATGCCGATCTTCGGTTCATGCAACTCGTTGATCAGCGCCATGTCGGAGAAGATGTCGGTGTCGCCCATGTGATAGAGCGTCTTGTCTTCCGGGAAATGCAGGACGAGGCCGCCCGGATTGCCGAGATAGGTGTTCTGGCCGCCCTCGCCGGGGAACGAGGATGAGTGCAGCGCCTGGACAAAAGTGGTGGTGAAGCTGCCGCAATCGACGGTGCCGCCGATGTTGCCCGGGTTGATCTTCTTGTCGCTGACCCCCTTGCCGACCAGATACATGCAGATCTCGAAATTGGCGACCAGCTGCGCGCCGCTTTTGCCGAGCACTTCCACGGCGCCGCTGATGTGATCGCTGTGGCCATGCGTCAGCAGCACATGCGTGATCCCCTCGGCCGGTCCCTCCCAGCCGCCCGTCCAGGACGGATTGCCGATCAGATAGGGATCGATGAGGATCTTGGCATCAGCGGTCTCGATGCGAAAGGCCGAGTGGCCGTACCAGGTCAGTTTCATGAATGCATTCCTCGATTTTTATCTTGCCAAAGGATAGAACGCCGATGGCCCCGAGATCAAAGGGTTACTTGTCCGCCACGCGTTTGACAAAACACCTGGTGGTGAAAGGCGAAGGACGGCCGGTGGGCATTATCACGATCGAAGAATTGCCGGCGCGGCTAACCGGCGGCAAGACGCTGGCGGGGCTTGACCTCGGCGACAAGACGATCGGCGTCGCGGTCTCGGACCAGAGGTTTTCCTTCGCCCATCCGCGCCCGGTCATCATGCGAAGGAAATTCTCGCTCGATGCGGCGGTGCTGCTCGCCTTGCTGCACAAGGAGAATGCCGGCGCGGTGGTGATTGGGCTGCCGATCAACATGGACGGTTCGGAAGGTCCGCGTGCGCAGAAATCACGCGCCTTCGTCCGCAACATGGCCCAGATAAGCGACCTGCCGTTCGTGCTCTGGGATGAGAGACTATCGACGGTCGCGGCCGAAAGGACGCTGATCGAGATGGATTTCTCGCGCCGCAAACGCGCCGGCAAGATCGATTCGGCGGCTGCCGCGTTTATTCTGCAGGGAGTTTTGGACCGGCTTCAGTCGCTCCACGCATCCGCTCGAACGGAACCGGACCCGCCCAGCGCTGTCTGACCCAGCCGGCGATTTCGCGGCGACGGCGGAAGGCCCAAAGCGCCATCAGCAGCAACCCGTCGAAGACGCACGTCTTCGCCACCATGCCGGGAATGATCGCCGGGTCGATGCCGAGCATCTGACCATAGAGCTGGAAGAAGAAGTCGTGCATCTGTCGGCTGAGCATCGTGTAGCCGAAATTGATGTCATTGGCCGACAGATAGAACCAGCCCCAGAAAATCGCCATCGGCGCCGCCCAGAATCCGAAGATGTAGCGCATCAGCGGCCTCCCCTGGGATGGGAGCCGGTCTTGGACACCGTTCGGCCTGATATGAGTGAAAGCAGCGAATTGTGGGCCGCGGCTTTTGCCATGCCGTGCGCGATGGCATGGATCTCGCTTTCGCCCGAAGCCGCTGTCGCAACCAAGGATCGCCGTTCGGCAAGCATGGCGACATAGGACGCCAGAAGTGCCGCCAGTTGCACGGCGACAGCCATGAACAGCCCGTTGATGCCTTGCGCGGCGCCACCGACGACGATCAGCGACAACACGCCGGACGCGCATATGAAGGCGATGCGGGCGACGCTGTCGGCGCCCGCGCTGGTCGCGTCGTTGACCAGGGCTTCGACAAAGGCCCAGAAAAACAGAACCGCGACGACAAGCAATGCGGTGGCGAGCGGCGCCACGACGACGAAATTGTCGAGGTCGACGAAGCGGGTACCCTCGATTGTAGTGCCCAGCACGCCGAGCGCCGCCGCCACACCCCGGTTTACGTCGATGCAGATTAGCGCAAGCAGGGCGAAAACAATCGCCCAGTGCAAGGCCAGAAAAGAGGTCAGTACCTGTCGCATCGGTGTTCCTGCTTCGCAAAGCAAGAGACGGCCAATCTGAACCATTCCCTGCTTGCACTAGGACAGTGGGCCTTGCCGTCCGCCATCGCAATGGAAACCATTTGTTAAGGTTAACGGCGATTAGCCATACGCGTGAAGATGCCCGCCAACGCGTCAAAACTGTGGATGGCGCCGGTTTTTGCGATGCTCGCGGCTCAGTTCACCGGCGGATAGAGCGTGTCGATGATCATGCGTGCATCGTGGCGCGAATCGATCATGCCATAGGTGTTGCGCCATTGGCCGGCCAAACGCGTCTCGACGAAAGCGTCGGCGATCCGCCCTGCCCCCAGACGGCGCAATTCCGCCGCCGCAGCCGACAGCGCCAGCTGCTCGGTCAGCAGCCGGGCAGAACCTTCGTCGGTTGAGGCAACCTGCATCGCCGCCTTCAGCACGCCGATCGTGCCGCGTCCGCCGGCGCCGAGATCACGGTCGATGCCGGCCAGCACATCCTCGAACAGGCCGGGCGCACGGCCGAGCACGCGCAGCACATCAAGCGCCATGACATTGCCCGAGCCTTCCCAGATCGCGTTGACCGGGGCCTCGCGATAGTAGCGGGCGAGTGGCGCCTCCTCGACATAGCCATTGCCGCCGAGGCACTCCATAGTCTCATAGAGCAAAGGCGGCGCGATCTTGCAGACCCAGTATTTGACGACCGGCGTCATGGCCCGAGCAAACGCCGCCTCGCCGCGATCGCTGGCCGCCTCGTCGAAGGAGCGCGCCAACCGGAACGACAGCGCGGTGGCGGCGGCGACATCGAGCGCCATGTCGGCCAGAACGCGCTGCATCAACGGCTGCTCGATCAGGGTCGAACCGAACACCTGGCGATGGCGGGCGTGGTGAACGGCCTCGGCCAGGCCCGCGCGCATGATCGCCGACGATGCGATGGCACAATCGAGCCGGGTCAGGGTGACCATGTCCATGATCGTCTTCACACCGGCACCGGCTTCGCCGACCATCTCGCCGATAGCATTGACAAATTCGACTTCGGAGGAGGCGTTGGAACGATTGCCGAGCTTGTCCTTCAGCCGCTGAAAGCGGAAGCCGTTGCCCGAACCGTCACCGAGAACGCGCGGCACGAGGAAGCACGATAGTCCCTCAGGCGCCTGCGCCAGCACCAGGAAGGCATCCGACATCGGCGCGGACATGAACCATTTGTGCCCGTTCAGACGATAAAAACCGCTGCCGGCGCGTTCCGCCCTCGTCACATTGGCGCGCACATCGGTGCCGCCCTGTTTCTCGGTCATGCCCATGCCGAGGGTCAGCCCGGTCTTCTCGACCGGCGGTTTCTGGCTCTGGTCGTATTTGCGCGTCGTCACGCGCGGCGCCCATTCGCGAAACAGTTTCGGGCTGGCCATCAAGGCCGCCAGCGAAGCGTTGGTCATGGTGATGGGGCACAGATGCCCGGTCTCCAGCTCCGCCGTCAGATAAAACCGGGCGGCACGGACCTGATGGCGGCGGCCGATCTCGGTGTCGCCGTTCTCCCACACCGAGGAATGCAGCCCGTTGGCCACAGAGCGGCGCATCAAGGCGTGATAGGCGGGATGGAACTCGACCACGTCGATGCGCCGTCCCTGGCGATCATGCGTCCTGAGCTTCGGCGTCTCGACATTGGCGAGGCGCGCCAATTCCTGCGCCTCCTGCGTCAGCACAAAGCGGCCGAGACCATCGAGTTCCCGGCGCACCGGATCGGAAAAACGCTCCGCTAGCTGGATCAGCAACGGATCGCCCCGCCAGGCGTTGCCGCCCGTCAGCGGCGGCGGCTGGTTCGTCACGTCGTCGGTCACGCCCAATCCTTCTATCGTCAGAAAGCCACGAATCCGGGGCTGTCGGCTAGATATAGCCAAGCCATGCAGCGCGCGCGATGAAAATACCGGCCGATACAATCGGCTATCTACACGAAAAAATTGAGGAGAACGGCTACAATGCAAAGCTGGCGCTTGCAGCCGCAAAGTCTCCACCCTATAGCAGCGCCTTGAGATGACCGACGCTTCGTCCCCCTATCCTCATCGCCATCTTCTGGGCATCCGCGACCTTTCCCCCGCCGATATCGAGCTGTTGCTCGACAGGGCGGACCGGGCGGTCGCGATCTCGCGGCAGTCGGAGAAGAAAACCTCGACGCTGCGCGGTCGCACACAGATCAACCTCTTCTATGAAGCCTCGACGCGCACACAGTCGTCGTTCGAGCTTGCCGGAAAGCGGCTCGGCGCCGATGTCATGAACATGTCGGTGGCAAGCTCTTCGGTGAAGAAGGGCGAAACGCTCATCGACACGGCGATGACGCTGAACGCCATGCGGCCCGACATCCTGATCATCCGCCACCAATCGGCCGGTGCTGCCGCCCTTCTGGCGCAGAAGGTCGGCTGCTCCGTCGTCAACGCCGGCGACGGCGCGCATGAACACCCGACACAGGCGCTGCTCGATGCGCTGACCATTCGTCGCGCCAAGGGTCCGCTGTCGAAGCTCATCGTGGCAATCTGCGGCGACATCCTGCATTCGCGCGTGGCGCGTTCCAACATCATGCTGCTCAACGCGCTCGGCGCGCAGGTGCGCGTCGTCGCTCCGTCGACGCTGCTGCCCACCGGCATCGAGAAGATGGGCGTCATCGTAACCCGTTCGATGGCCGAAGGCCTCAAGGGCGCCGATGTGGTGATGATGCTGCGCCTGCAGCGCGAGCGCATGGAGGGCGCCTTCGTGCCTTCGGTCCGCGAATATTTCCGCTATTTCGGCCTCGATGCCGAGAAACTGAAGGCCGCCAAGGATGACGCGCTGGTGATGCATCCCGGGCCGATGAACCGCGGCGTCGAGATCGCCTCGGAAATCGCCGACGGTCCGCAAAGCGTCATCCAGGAACAAGTTGAAATGGGCGTCGCCGTGCGCATGGCGGTGATGGAAGCGCTTCTTGACCCGCGCCGTAATCAAGAGGGCCGCGGCGCATGAGCATAACGGTCTTTGAGCGCGCCCGCGTTGTCGACCCCTCGCGCGGCATCGATGAAGTCGGCGCCGTCTTCGTCGATGGCCGCAAGATCGTAGCCGCCGGCAAAGCAGCGCTGAACCAGGGCGCGCCCGAGGGCGCCACCGTTATCAACTGCGCCGGCAAGGCGATCATTCCAGGCCTGATCGACGGCCGTGTCTTCATCGGCGAACCGGGCGGCGAGCATCGCGAGACCATTGCGTCGGCAAGTGTCGCGGCGGCGGCCGGCGGCGTCACATCCATCGTCATGATGCCCGATACCGATCCGGTGATCGACAATGTGGCGCTGGTCGAATTCGTGCTGCGCACCGCCAAGGACACGGCCATCGTCAACGTCTTTCCGGCTGCGGCGATCACCAAGGGCCTCGACGGGCGCGAAATGACCGAGTTCGGCCTGCTGCGCGAAGCCGGCGCCGTCGCCTTCACCGATGGCCGCCACACCATATCGAGCGCGCTGGTGATGCGCCGCGCGCTGACCTATGCGCGCGACTTCGACGCCACCATCGTGCATGAGACGCAGGATGCGGACCTCGGTTCATCCGGCGTGATGAATGAAGGCCTCTACGCCAGTTGGCTCGGCCTCTCCGGCGTTCCGCGCGAAGCCGAATCCATCCCGCTGGAGCGCGATCTGGCCTTGGCCCGGCTGACGCGTGGTTCGTACCATGCAGCAAAGATCTCGACGGCGATGGCGGCAAACGCCATAACGCGTGCGAAAGCCGACGGCGCGACGGTGACGTCAGGCGTGGCGATCCACAATCTGTCGCTGAATGAAAACGATGTCGGCGAATACCGCACCTTCTTCCGCCTGACGCCACCTTTGCGCGCCGAGGAAGACCGGTTGGCGATGATCGAGGCGGTCAGGGACGGCACGATCGACATCATCGTCTCCTCGCATGATCCGCAGGATGTCGACACCAAGCGCCTGCCCTTCGCCGATGCGGCGGCCGGCGCCATAGGGTTGGAGACGCTTCTGGGCGCCGCACTGCGGCTCTACCACAATGGCGATGTGCCGTTGCTGCGGCTGATAGAAACCCTGTCCACCGCTCCCGCAAAACTGTTCGGCCTGCCCGGCGGCACGCTGAAGCCGGGCGCTGTCGCCGATCTTGCGCTTGTCGACCTCGACGGACCCTGGATCGTCAGCGAAAGCGGCATTCGTTCGCGGTCGAAAAACACCTGTTTCGAAGGCGCGCGACTGCAAGGCAAGGTCTTGCAAACGCTGGTTGCGGGCCGCACAGTGTTTTCCGCCTGAACCGGCCACGGCGCATCGCGCCTGATCCGGCCGAACTGGGGAAATGCGGGGGAAACAATGATTTACAGCCTCATCCCAGCGCTCGTGTTCGGCTATTTGCTTGGCTCGATTCCGTTCGGGCTCCTGCTCACCCGCGCGGCTGGCCTTGGCGATGTGCGCAAGATCGGCTCCGGCAATATCGGCGCCACCAACGTTCTGCGCACCGGAAACAAGGGCCTTGCCGCCGCGACGCTGCTGCTCGACGCGCTGAAGGGCACGGCCGCCGTGCTGATAGCAGGCCATTTCGCGCCTGACCTGGCGATCTGGGCCGGTCTCGGCGCCTTTCTCGGTCATCTCTTCCCGGTCTGGCTCGGTTTCAAGGGCGGCAAGGGCGTCGCCACCTATCTCGGTGTGCTGATCGGCCTTTCCTGGCAGGTGGCGCTGATCTTCGCCGTCGCCTGGCTGGTGATGGCATTCCTCTTCCGGTATTCCTCGCTTGCGGCGCTGACAGCGGCGGTCATCGTGCCGATCGCCCTCCATGTCCTGAGCACACCGCAGAATGCGGCCTTGTTCGTGCTGATGAGCATCATCGTTTTCATCAAGCACCGGGAAAACATTTCACGCCTGCTTGCCGGCACCGAGGGCAAGATCGGAGCCAAGGGGTGAGCGAGCCTGCCGCCGTCGTGAGTGGGCCGGCCGCCGGGCCGCGTCTCAGCGACCGGCAGCGGCTGAGCTGGCTGCGGCTGATCCGCACCCAGAATGTCGGCCCCGCATCCTTTCGCGACCTCATCAACCGTTTCGGTTCGGCCGAGGTGGCGCTGGAGATATTGCCGGAACTGATGATTTCGGGCGGCGCCATCCGGATCGCTCGCATCCCTTCCGTTGCCGAAGCCGAGGCGGAACTGGAACTAGCCGGAAAGGCCGGCGCCCGCTTTGTCGGGATCGGTGAGACAGACTACCCACCCCTGTTGCGCAACATGGACCATCCGCCGCCCCTGCTGGCGGTAAAGGGCAACGCAGCTGTTTTCCGGCTGCCGGGTGTCGCCATCGTCGGGGCACGCAACGCGTCGCTGGCCGGCATCAAGATGGCACGCATGCTGGCAGCCGACCTCGGCCGCGACGGCTACGCAATCGTCTCCGGCCTGGCGCGCGGCATCGACACCGCGGCGCATCAGGGCAGTCTTGCGACCGGCACGATCGGCGTCCTGGCTGGCGGTCTCGACCTGCCTTACCCGCCTGAAAATGCCGGCCTGTGCGAGGAAATCGCCGAGCGTGGCGCCATCATTTCGGAGATGCCGTTCGGCTGGCAGCCGCGCGCCCAGGATTTTCCGCGCCGCAACCGCCTTGTTGCGGGTGCGGTCCTTGGGCTGGTGGTGGTCGAGGCAGCGCAACGCTCCGGCTCCCTGATCAGCGCCAGGCTTGCCGGCGAAATGGGCCGGCTGGTCTTTGCCGTGCCGGGCTCACCGCTCGATCCACGCGCCGCCGGTACCAACGGCCTGCTCAAGGATGGTGCCACCCTGGTCACCGAGGCATCGGATATTTCCAGGGCGATCGCCCCGCTGACCGGCATGCGGGCGCCCGACGTGCCGCCGTTCGAAGAGCCGCCCGACTTCTCGGCCACACCACCGCCCGGCGAAAGCGACCGCGCCCGCGTCATCGAGGCGCTCGGCCCGACGCCAGTGGCGGTCGACGAGATCATCCGCCACACCGGCCTGCACCCGGCCCAGGTCTTCATGGTGCTGCTGGAACTCGACCTCGCCGGCCGGCTCGAACGCCACGCCGGCGCCAATGTTTCGCTGGTGTTCGGGGAGCCTTCGGTCTGACGCTGTTCGCATTTTCGCGCCGCCGAACTCCTTCGAGAAGCTCGGCGAGGATGGCCTTTTCAGCCGGCTTTCCGCTTTGCCGCGCCTGTGCTCATCTGTTCGACGCCAAGACCGGCCGGCGGATTGTAGGGCAAAGGTCTGATATCCCGAGGCAAAGGTCTCAAGCAAAAGTTGGCTCTTGCCACTCGCGTCCGTTGGCACCAATCTCGCTCAGCCGCTCATCGGTGGATGTCGGCATGACAGGATCTTGCCATGACACGCGATCAGATGCTCGCCCACCTTCGATCCGCCGACGCGGTCGCGCGCGAGGCGGCGGCGCATGGGCATCATCCGTTTGGTTGCGTGCTGGTCGGGCCGGACGATCGGGTGCTGATGCGGCAAGGCAATCTCGACACGGTGCGCCACGCCGAGACGGAGCTCGCCCGGCGCGCCGCGGCAGCCTACGAGCCGGAGTTCTTATGGCAATGCACGCTGGTCTCAACCGGTGAGCCCTGCGCGATGTGCACCGGAACGCTCTACTGGGCGAATATCGGCCGGCTGGTCTACGGCTTCGAGGAGACCGAGCTGCTGGCGCTCACCGGGGATCACGCAGAGAATCCGACGATGAGCCTCTCTTCGCGCACCGTCCTCGACTCCGGCCAGAAAAAGATCGAGGTCTTTGGCCCCTTCCCCGAAATCGCCGACGAGATGCTCGCACCGCACCGCGCTTTCTGGAAGCGTTGACGGCTTCCCCACCGGTTGTGGTGTGCCCTTCCCGAGAGATGGGTGACAGTTTATCGCGTGGATTTGGTGAGCGCGATGGGATTCGAACCCATGACCTACTGATTAAAAGTCAGTTGCTCTACCGGCTGAGCTACGCGCTCCCGCGGGCGAAAGGCGGCCCTCGAAATTGCGCGGAACATAGGGAGAGTGCCTCGACCGGTCAACCGGAAAAAGAGGGCTCGCAAACACGGGCGGCTTCGCCCTGTCGCGACACTTGCCAGCCGCGCCATCGGTGGGAGAACAGCCAAGGGAACACTGGCATTTCTGCCCGACAGCGGCATCCAGTCTGGGGAACAATTGTATGCGCCGCTCGTTTTCCCGGCACAGGGACGTCCGCCAAACTATCGAGGAGAAGACCAATGAACAGAATCACAACGAGCCTGCTGGCGGCCACTCTCTCCGTCACATTCGTTGCGGCGGAGGCGGTGTCCGTTAATGCCCAACCGAACTATGTGCCGCAATCCCAGGTCGCGGTGCCGGATGTGCAGACAGTCCAGTACCGGGAGTGGCGTAAGGACCGCCACAATCGCAATTTTTCGCGTGACCGCAGTTTTTCGCGTGACCGCAATTTTTCCCGCAATCGCGGCGCATATTGGAACGGCCATCGGGGCTATCGCGAATATCGCCCCGGCTACCGTCGTCACGGCGATTATTGGTTCCCGCTTGCCGCCTTCGCTACTGGCGCGCTGATTACCGGCGCAATCATCAACAACGAAAACAACCGCGTCTACGGAGGCAACGCCCACGTCCAATGGTGCTACGACCGCTATCGCAGCTACCGTGCTTCGGACAACACGTTCCAGCCGAATTACGGCCCTCGCAAGGAGTGCCGTTCGCCTTACTGATCAAGGCGCGTTTAAGTAGCTGAGATGCGTTAGTGGAGCTCGCGCCGGCAACGGCGCGGGCTTTTGATCCTTTGGCCGGAAGACGAACAGTTGCCGTCAGCTTGCCCAGTTGATGCTCTTGAGCATCAGATAAAAGCCACCGCCGTCCTCTCTGCTGGGACAACGATAGATACCCAACCCATTGCAGATACGGGCCATCACCGCACTGAGTTCCCAACCAACCACTTCCAGCGCATTGTCCGCATCCGTCGCATAGGCTTGGGCCAGTTCGTCGATGCCATTCTGCTCCCCGAAGGATCGGACTAGCTTTGCATCGCTGAGGAGCTCGCTGGGCAGGCTGGAATTTGCCCAAGCCCACAGCCAGTTTCCGGCCTCCGTGCTCGTTGAGCCGACAATCTGGATTTCGGTAACGACCTTGGCGACCCCGTCTTGCGAGAACAGAAGCGTTCCGGCCGTCAGGTCATAGTCATAGCGCAACCAGCTACCGAGGTGGAGATCTTTTTTCAAGCGTGCATTCTTGGCCTTCAGCTGTTCGATAGCCTCGTCGCGCCAAGCAGGATACCAATCTGGCTGCATTCCTCGCGCCCCATCACCCGCCACTGATGGCTGTTTATGACACGCTGAGCGTCCTGCGCACAGCATCGCGCCAACCAGCGAGCTTAGCTGCGCGCACGGAGCCATCCATGTCCGGCTTGAAGCGCCGTTCGAGTGCCCAACTCTTCGCAAACTTCTTTGCATCCGGCCAAACGCCAGCTTTCGAGCCGGCCAGCCAGGCTGCACCGAGCGCGGTCGTCTCGAGAATGGTCGGGCGGTCGACCGGCGCATCGAGGATGTCGGCCAGCCGCTGCATGGTCCAGTCCGACGCCACCATGCCGCCATCGACACGCAGCACTGTCTTGGCCGAAGCGCCTTTCCAGTCCTTGCGCATGGCGTCGAGCAGGTCGCGTGTCTGGTAGGCGACGGATTCGAGCGCGGCGCGGGCAAACTCCGCCGGTCCTGAATTGCGCGTCAGTCCGAAAATCGCACCGCGTGCCTCGGCGTCCCAATGCGGCGCGCCGAGCCCGACGAAGGCCGGCACCAGATAGACGTTTTGGGTCGGATCGGCTTCATCAGCCAGTTTGCCGCTCTGTTCGGCCTTGCCGATCACCTTGATGCCATCACGCAGCCATTGCACCGCAGCACCGGCAATGAAGATCGAGCCCTCCAGCGCGTAAGTCGTCTTGCCGTTCAGCCTGTAGGCAATGGTGGTCAAGAGCCGGTTCTTCGAACGCACCAGGTCGCTGCCTGTGTTGAGGAGCGCAAAACAGCCGGTGCCGTAGGTCGATTTCATCATGCCTGGCTCGAAGCAGGCCTGGCCGATGGTTGCCGCATGCTGGTCGCCGGCGACACCGAGGATTCTTATCTCGGCGCCAAAGAGATTTTTCTCCGTGATTCCATAGTCATCGGCGCAGTCCTTCACCTCGGGAAGCATTTCTACCGGGATGTTGAGGATCGACAGCAACTCGTCGTCCCAGGCATTCTCAGCGATATTGTAGACCAGCGTGCGCGAGGCGTTGGTGGCGTCCGTTGCGTGGACCTTGCCGCCGGTCAGCCGCCAGATCAAAAAGCTGTCGATGGTGCCGGCGAGCAATTCGCCCTTCTCGGCGCGTTTTTTCGCGCCTTTCACCTTGTCCAACATCCAGGCGATTTTGGTGCCGGAAAAATAGGGATCGAGCAGCAGGCCGGTCTTGCGGGTGAACTTTTTCTCCAACCCTTGCTTCTTGAGTTTCTGGCACAGCGGCGCGGTGCGCCGGTCCTGCCAGACAATGGCATTGTGGATCGGCTTGCCGGTCGCCCTGTCCCAGATGACCACGGTTTCGCGCTGATTGGTGATGCCGATCGCGGCCACGTCGGAAGCATTCCGGCCGGCCTTCTTCAGCGCCGCCTTCACGGTCGACACCACACTCGCCCAGATATCCTCGGGATCGTGCTCGACCCAGCCGGAAGCCGGATAGTGCTGGGCGAATTCCTTTTGCCCGCTGCCGGCGACCTTCATCTCGCCGTCGAACAGTATCGCCCGGGTCGAAGTCGTGCCCTGGTCGATGGCAAGGATATATCCGGTCATTATGCCTCCCCGCTTTGTCTTTTACACAAACAGGGGAGACGGCAAGATGCCGCCTCCCCCAATGTCACACGGGCGCAGACGCCCGCTTAGAACAGTCTTACTTTTGCCAGCTCTTCACCAGCTCGTCGTAATTGATGGTGACCGGCTTTTCCTTCTCGTTCTCGATCTTCAACTGAGGAGCGAGATTGCCCTTCTTGACCGCGTCGGCGTTCCAGTAGGCGAGGTCATGCTCTTCGGCCATCTTCGGGCCGATATCGCCCTGGATGCCGGCCTTTTCCAGGCGTTCCATGACCTTTTCCTGCTCGGAGCAAAGCGAGTCCATCGCCTCCTGCGCCGTCTTGGCACCCGACGACGCATCGCCGATCGCCTGCCACCAGAGCTGTGCCAGCTTCGGATAGTCCGGAACGTTCGTTCCGGTCGGCGACCACTGAACACGGGCCGGCGAGCGGTAGAACTCGATCAGGCCGCCGAGCTTCGGAGCGCGTTCCGTGAAGCTCTTGTCCTGGATCGTCGACTCGCGGATCAGCGTCAGGCCGACATGGCTCTTCTTCACGTCGACCGTCTTCGATACGACGAACTGCGCATAGAGCCAGGCGGCCTTGGCGCGATCGTCAGGCGTGGACTTGAGAAGCGTCCATGAACCCACGTCCTGGTAGCCGAGCTTCATGCCGTCCTTCCAGTAGACGCCATGCGGCGAGGGAGCAAAGCGCCATTTCGGGGTGCCGTCCGCGTTCACGACCGGCAGCCCTTCCTTGACGAAGGAGGCGGTGAAGGCGGTGTAGGTGAACATCTGCTGCGCGACCGTGCCCTGCGACGGGACGGGGCCGGATTCGCCGAACGTCATGCCTTGGGCTTCCGGCGGCGCATAGGCCTTCAGCCAATCCAGGTACTTCTGGATCGAATATACGGAAGCCGGGCCGTTGGTGTCGCCGCCGCGCGCGACGCACGAGCCGACAGGCTGCGACTTCTCGTTGACCTTGATGCCCCATTCGTCGACCGGAAGACCGTTCGGCAGGCCCTTGTCGCCATTGCCGGCCATGGACAGCCAGGCATCGGTGAACCGCCAGCCGAGCGAGGGGTCCTTCTTGCCGTAGTCCATGTGGCCATAGACCTTCTTGCCGTCGATTTCGCGGCCGGTGAAGAACTCGGCGATGTCCTCATAGGCCGACCAGTTGACCGGAACGCCGAGGTCGTAGCCGTACTTGGCCTTGAAATCGGCCTTGTTCTTCTCGTCGTTGAACCAGTCGTAGCGGAACCAGTAGAGGTTCGCGAACTGCTGGTCCGGCAGCTGGTAGAGGTCGCCGTCCGGAGCGGTCGTGAACTTGGTGCCGATGAAGTCGGCGAGGTCGAGGTTGGGATTGGTGACATCCTTGCCCTCATTCGCCATCCACTTGGTCAGGCTGCGCGCCTGCTGGTACCGCCAGTGGGTGCCGATCAGGTCGGAGTCGTTGACGTAGGCGTCGTAAATGTTTTCGCCCGACTGCATCTGCGTCTGCAGCTTCTCGACGACATCGCCTTCGCCGATCAGGTCGTGAGTGATCTTGATGCCGGTGATCGCGGTGAAGGCGGGCGCCAAGACCTTGGACTCATAGCTATGCGTATCGATGGTCTCGGAGACCACCTTGATGTCCATCCCGGCGAAAGGCTTCGCGGCATCGATGAACCATTGCATCTCGGCTTCCTGGGCGCCGCGATCGAGCGTCGACAAGTCCTTGATTTCGTTATCGAGGAAAGTCTTGGCTTCGTCCATTCCGGCATAGGCCTGGCCTGCTCCCCAGAGCAGGACAAGCGCAGTCGTTGATGTTAAAAATTGCCTTCGCATTTCGTTTCCTCCACTTTTCAAGTTTCAAGTGCGATCTGGAGCGGCCGTCGGCACGCGGTCGCTCCAACAGTTTCCCCCTCTATACGTAGCGGAACACGCCGACGGCGTAGACTACGGAGAGAGCGAGAGCCCACCACAGGTTGGGTCCGACAAGACCCAGCCAAGCGAGATGGATAAAGGCGCTGCCGAGCAGCGAAACAAAGAGGCGGTCGCCGCGCGTCGTCTCGAAGCGCAGGAGGCCGACCCGGAGATTGCCGCCAGGCGAGGCGTATTCCCAGACCGCCATGCCACAGAGCAGTACCAGGATCGTGATGAAAAAGATCGCCGTTGGCAGCGTCCATGCCATCCAGGTGAGGTTCATGGTCATACCCTCCCCAGGGCAAAGCCCTTGGCGATGTAGTTGCGGACGAACCAGATCACGAGCGCGCCTGGAAGGATGGTGAGCACGCCGGCGGCGGCCAGCACGCCCCAGTCGAGCCCGGAGGCCGAGACCGTACGCGTCATGATCGCCGCGATCGGTTTGGCGGCCGTCGTGGTCAAGGTCCGCGCGATCAGCAGTTCGACCCATGAGAACATGAAGCAGAAGAAGCAGGCCACGCCGACGCCGCTTGCGATCAGCGGCATGAAGATTTTCAGGAAGAAGCGCGGGAAGGAATAGCCATCGATATAGGCGGTCTCGTCGATCTCCTTCGGCACGCCGGACATGAAACCCTCGAGGATCCAGACCGCCAGCGGCACGTTGAACAGGCAGTGCGCCAGCGCCACCGCGATATGCGTGTCGATCAGCCCGAACGCCGAATAGAGCTGGAAGAACGGCAGCGCGAACACTGCCGGCGGCGCCATGCGGTTGGTCAGCAGCCAGAAGAAGAGGTGCTTGTCGCCGAGGAACCGGTAGCGCGAGAAAGCGTAGGCCGCCGGCAGCGCCACCGAAACCGAGATCACCATGTTCATGACGACATAGATGATCGAATTGATGTAGCCCTTGTACCAGGACGGGTCGGTGAAGATCACGATGTAGTTGGCCAGGGTCGGGCTCTTCGGCCACAGCGAAAACGCGCCCAGAATCTCCTGATTGGTCTTGAAGCTCATATTGACCAGCCAGTAGATCGGCAGCATCAGAAAGATGATGTAGATCGTCGGCACCAACCACCAGAACCGGGATTCTTCGCCGCGTCGGCGCATCAGCCGCGCAAGCTGGTCCTGCGACAATGTGCTGGCGAGCCCGTCCGAAACCGCCGTCTCACGCACTCGGTCCTGCCTCGTCGTTCCTTCGTTGGCGCCGCTCATCTCAGCGCTCCGCATCGACATTGGTCATGACGGTGTAGAACACCCAAGACAGCAAAAGGATGATCAGGAAGTAGATGATCGACATGGCGGCCGCCGGCCCGAGATCGAACTGGCCGATCGCAATCTTGACCAGGTCTATCGACAGGAACGTCGTCGAATTGCCAGGGCCTCCGCCCGTGACCACGAACGGCTCGGTGTAGATCATGAACGAGTCCATGAAGCGCAGCAGCACTGCAATCAGAAGCACGCGGTTCATCTTCGGCAGCTGGATGTAGCGGAACACTGCCCAGCGTGAGGCGCCGTCGATCTTGGCCGCCTGGTAGAAAGCATCGGGGATCGAGACCAGTCCGGCGTAGCAGAGCAGAACGACGAGGCTTGTCCAGTGCCATACGTCCATCAGGATGACCGTCACCCAGGCATCAGTCGGATCGTTGACGTAGTTGTAGTCGAAGCCGAGCGCCGACAGCGTGTAGCCGAGCAGGCCAATGTCGATGCGGCCGAATACCTGCCAAATCGTGCCGACGACGTTCCACGGGATCAGCAGCGGCAGAGCCATCAGCACCAGGCAGACCGGCACGCCCCAGCCTTTCTTTGGCATGTTGAGAGCGATGAAGATGCCGAGCGGAATCTCGATGGCGAGGATGGTTGCGGAAAAGATCAGGTTGCGGACCATCGACAGCCAGAAGCGTTCCGACTCCAGAATTTCGGTGTACCAGTCCGAGCCGTTCCAGAAGAAGACGTTGTTTCCGAACGTGTCCTGCACCGAATAGTTGACCACCGTCATCAGCGGGATCACCGCCGAGAACGCCACCAGCAGGAGGACCGGCAGCACCATGAACCAGGCCTTGTTGTTCCAGGTCTTCTCCATCTAGGCCTCCATCTCGACACGCCAGGAATCGGCATAGATGTTGATGCCGGCCGGGTCGAACCGCACCTTCGGATCGGCGGGCAGGGTCTCGTCCTCACCGATCACGGCAGAAATATCGCGGCCTTCGAGCTTGGCGCGCACCACCTTGTGGCGGCCGAGATCCTCGACCTTGCTGACCTGCACGGCCATGCCTTCGCGGCCGAGCCGGACATATTCGGGACGGATGCCGAGCTCGACGGCGCCGCTGCCTGCCTTTGGCGCGCCTGGCAGTTCGATGCGCTGCGAGCCGAGTGTCGCCGTCTTGCCGTCGATTGCCACCGGCATGACGTTCATGCCCGGCGAGCCGATAAAATAACCGACAAAGGTATGGCGTGGCCGTTCGAACAATTCGGCCGGTGTGCCGATCTGCACGATGCCGCCATCATACATGACCACGACCTGCTCGGCGAAGGTCAGCGCCTCGGTCTGGTCGTGGGTCACATAGACCATGGTGTAGCCAAAGCGGCGGTGCAACTGCTTCAGCTGCGAGCGCAGCACCCACTTCATGTGCGGATCGATGACGGTCAGCGGCTCGTCGAACAGGATGGCGTTGACGTCGGAGCGCACCAGCCCGCGGCCGAGCGAGATCTTCTGCTTCTGGTCGGCGGTCAGGCCCCTCGCCTTCTTCTTCGCCCAGGACGCCAGATCGATCATCTCCAACGTCTCGCGAACCTTGCGGTCGACATCGGCTTCCGGCACGCCGCGGTTGCGCAGCGGGAAGGCCAGATTATCGTAGACGGTCATGGTGTCGTAAATGACCGGGAACTGGAACACCTGCGCGATGTTGCGCTCCTGCGTCGATAAATTGGTCACGTCCTTGCCGTTGAACAGCAACTGGCCGTGCGAGGGGTGCAACAATCCCGAAATGATGTTGAGCAGCGTGGTCTTGCCGCAACCGGAGGGCCCGAGCAGCGCATAGGCGCCGCCGTCCTCGAAGACATGATGCACTTCCCGCAGCGCGAAATCGGCATCCTTCTGCGGGTTCGGCAGGTAGGAATGTCGGACATGGTTGACGTCGATGCGTGCCATCTCTTTGCCCTCAAGCCGCCAGCTTCGACGCAGTCACGGCGCTGCCGTGCTCGTCGAAAACCATGATGTGGCGCGGATCGATGAACACCTCGACCACCTCGTCTGGCTCGAAATGCCTGATACCATGGGTCAGCATGACCCAGCGCGCATCGGCGAAATCGAGATGGATGAAGCTCTCCGATCCGGTGATCTCGGTGATCGTCACCTTGGCACGCACCGGCACCGCCGCCGCATTGGGTCGCTCGAGCGACAAGTGGTGCGGCTGAAAACCGATCGTATAGATGGCGTCGGCAATGCCGGAGAGTTCGGCCGGCACCGGTAGGTTCACGCCGCCCTCGAGCAGGAAATCCCGACCCTTCTTGGCGAGCACGATGGTGTTAAGCGGCGGATCGGAAAACGTCCTGGCTGTCACCAGATCTACCGGCTTGCGGAACACCTCGATGGTCGGTCCGAACTGGGTGATCTTGCCTTGCGAAAGCGTCGCCGTGTTGCCGCCAAGCAGCAGGGCCTCGTGCGGCTCGGTGGTGGCGTAGACGAAGATGGTGCCGGCGGCGGCGAATATCCTGGGCAATTCGGCGCGCAGTTCCTCGCGCAATTTGTAGTCGAGATTGGCGAGCGGTTCATCGAGCAGGACCAGGCTGGCGTTCTTGACGATGGCGCGCGCCAGTGCGGTGCGCTGCTGCTGGCCGCCGGACAGGCTGAGCGGCGTGCGGTCGAGATAGGGTGTCAGCTTGAGAAGTGCGGCGGCTTCACGTACCTGGCTGTCGATCCTGGCCTGCTCGATGCCAGCTACCCGCAGCGGCGAAGCGATGTTCTCATAGACGGTCATCGCCGGATAGTTGATGAACTGCTGGTAGACCATGGCGATCTTGCGCTTCTGCACCGGCACGCCGGTGACATTCTGACCGTCGAACCAGATCGAACCGGAGGTTGGCACATCGAGGCCGGCCATCAGCCGCATCAAGCTGGTCTTGCCCGAAAGCGTCGGTCCGAGCAGGACGTTGAGCGAGCCGTGCTGGAGCGTCAGCGACACGTCGCTTATATGCTCGACCGCACCGACCGTCTTGGTGACGTTTCTCAGTTCCAGCATGACGCCTCCTCCCAGGCCTTCCGCATCAGCTCAAACCCCTCTTCATTCGGCAGCCGCGACATGGCGCCGGCTTATGCCGCGCATGAATTCATCGAGCGCCGCCACCTGCTCGCGGCTGAGATGCAGACCGCGCTTGGTCCGGCGCCACAATACATCTTCTGATGTCACGGCCCATTCGTTTTGAACGAGATAGCGCACCTCGGCCTCATAGAGATCGGCGCCGAAGTTGCGGCCGAGATCGACGTTCGATTTGGCCAGCCCCAACAGCATCCTCGCGCGGGTTCCATAGAGCCGGGTCAACCGGCGAGCCAGGCGCGCGTCGAGGAATGGATAAGCGGTTTTCAATTTCGTCACTTCGGCATCGAAACCGGTGGCCGGGAAATCGCCGCCCGGCAGTGGCGCGTTTGCCGTCCACGGCTTGCCGCGCTTGCCGAGAAAACCCTCGATCTTTTCCAGCATCGATTCCGACAGCCGGCGATAGGTGGTGATCTTGCCGCCGAAGGCGTTGACGATCGGGGCGGCGCCCTCGCCGCCATCGGCCTTGAGCACATAGTCGCGCGTCGCTTCCTGCGCCTTGGAGGCGCCGTCATCATAGAGCGGACGGACGGCCGAATAGGTCCAAACGATGTCCGAGCGCTTGACGGGTTGGGCGAAATATTCGCTTGCCGCGGCGCAGAGATAATCGATCTCGGTGTCGCTGATCTTCACGTCATGCGGATCGCCGGGATAATCCTGGTCGGTGGTGCCGATCAGGGTGAACTCTTCCTCATAGGGAATGGCGAAGATGATGCGGCCATCCTTGTTCTGGAAGAAATACGCGCGTGGATCGTCGAACTTCCTGGCGATGACAATGTGGCTGCCCTGCACGAGACGAACATTGTGCACATCGTTGAGCCCGACGACGCCGGACAGCACATGATCGACCCAGGGGCCGGCGGCATTGACCAGCAGTCGCGCCTTGATCTCCTCGGTCTCGCCGGTCTGCAGATCCTCGATCTGGATTGCCCACAGGCCGTTTTCGCGGCGCGCGCCGGTCACTTTCGTGCGGGTGCGGACCGTTGCGCCGCGGTCGGCGGCGTCACGTGCGTTCAGCGCCACCAGCCGCGCATCATTGACCCAGCCATCCGAATACTCGAAGGCCTTTTTGAACAGTGGCTTCAAAGGCTTGCCGGCCGGATCCCTGGCCATGTCCAGCGTCCGGGTCGCGGGCAGCAATTTGCGCCCGCCAATGTGGTCGTAGAGGAAGAGACCGAGCCTGATCAGCCAGGCCGGGCGCAGGCCCTTGGCATAGGGCAGCACGAAGCGCATTGGCCAGATGATGTGCGGCGCGTTCTTCCACAAAACCTCGCGCTCCATCAGCGCCTCGCGCACCAGGCGGAATTCGTAGAATTCGAGGTAGCGCAGGCCGCCATGGATCAATTTGGTCGAACCCGAGGAGGTTCCGCTGGCGAGGTCGTTCATCTCGGCGAGAAACACGGAAAAGCCACGACCGACGGCATCACGGGCAATGCCGCAGCCATTGATGCCGCCACCTATGACGAAAATGTCACGGATCGGAGATGCGTCCACAATTCCTCCAACGATTTCGCATTGCACCATTTTTGGGCTTTTACGAAACCGTGTCGGAATTATTTCGAAATGATAACGAATGTCAAACGAAATATCACGAGCGCGTGATATCGGGTGAAAACCGCCTAGGCGAGCGACGTCTCGATCAGCTGAACCTCGGCCTCCTGGCAGATCTTGCGCACCGACGGGATGTCGCAACGATCGGTGATGAAGGTGTTGACCTGCGACAGATGGCCGATGCGCACCGGTGCGGTTCGCTCGAATTTGGTCTGGTCGGAAACTAGGATGACATGCCTTGCATTGGCGATGATCGCCTGCGCCACCTTGACCTCGCGAAAATCGAAATCGAGCAAGGCGCCGTCATGGTCGATGGCGGATGCACCGATCACCGCGTAGTCGACCTTGAACTGCCTGATGAAGTCGACCGCCGCTTCGCCGACCACACCGCCATCAGAACCGCGCACAACCCCGCCGGCGATCACCACCTCGATCGAGGGATATATCCGCATCCTATTGGCAACATTGATGTTATTGGTGATGACCATGAGACCGTTGTGATCGAGCAACGCCTTGCTGACCGACTCTGTCGTGGTGCCGATGTTGATGAACAGCGAGGCATTGTCGGGAATCAGTCTGGCGGCCGCACGGCCGATCGCCTCCTTTTCGTCGGCGGCGATCTTGCGTCTCGCCTCATACTCCATGTTCTCGATGCCGGAGGGATACAGCGCGCCACCATGGATGCGCGAGAGCAGCCGCTGGTCGCACAAATCGTTGAGGTCCTTGCGTATGGTCTGCGGCGTCACATTGAAGTGGGCGGCCAGATCATCGACCAGCACGCGGCCATGATCCTTGGCCATCTGGATAATCTCGGCATGGCGCGGCGACAGATACATAGGCAACCTCCCGTTTTCGTTTTTCTTGTCTATAGTCGAAAACGAAACCGATGAAAAGGCATAAGCCGGCTAACGAAATCAGCGATCCAAGCCACGTGCGATATCAGTAATCACCACAAAAGCCATATCGACATCGGCGGCGGTCGCCTCGAACTGGCCGACCTGGAAACGGATTGCTATCAGTCCATCGACTTTCGTCTGCGTCAGGTAGATGCGGCCATCGTCGTTGATCGCATTGACCAGGCGCAGATTGTGCTCGTCCGCATCGGTTGCGGTCTTGTGTCGGAACGAGAACAACGACAGCATCGGTTCGCTGACGATCTCGAAATCCGGCTCCCTTGCCAGCCGCGCCGCCAACCCTTCGCTCCACGCGACATGATTGCGGATCATCATGCGCAGGTTTTCCAGGCCATGGGCGCGCAGCAGGAACCACAATTTCAGGGCGCGGAAGCGCCTGCCGAGCGGCACCGACCATTCCGAATAGTTGATGATGCCGTCATGACCGTGCGTCTTCAGATAATCCGGCTTGATGGCCAGCGTCTTCACATGGCTTTCGGGGTCGCGCAGGAACTGGATCGAGCAGTCGAACTGGGCGCCCAGCCATTTGTGCGGGTTGAAGACGATCGAATCGGCGCCTTCGACGCCTGTCCAGAAATGCCGATACTCCGGACAGATCATCGCCGACCCCGCCCATGCGGCATCGACGTGGAGATAGAGCCCATGCCGCCGCGCCACCTCTGCCACCGCGGCGATGTCGTCGGTGCCGCCGGTGCTGGTGCCACCGACGCAAGCGATGATGCCGGCCGGCAGCATGCCCGCTTCCCGGTCGGCGATGATTGCCGCCTCGAGCGCTGCGGTGTCCATGGCGCGAAAGCGGCCGCCGACCGGAATGCGCACGAGATTGTCCTCGCCGATGCCTGACACCCAGATCGCCCGGTCGATCGATGTGTGCACCTGATCGGAGGAATAGATGCGCAGCCGCGCCTGCCCTGCCAGGCCTTGTTTGTTGCCTTGCCACTCGAGTGCCCGCTCGCGCATGGTGAGCACCGCGGCCAGTGTCGCCGACGAAGCCGAATCCTGGATCACCCCGGAAAACCCTTCGGGCAGGCCGAGCGCCTGGCGCATCCAGTCGACGGTGCGCGTTTCGAGTTCGGTCGCTGCCGGTGACGTTTGCCAGAGCATGCATTGCGCGGCCATCGCCGAAACCAGATATTCCGCCACCACCGAGACCGGCGCCGCATTGGCCGGGAAATAGGCGAAGAAACGCGGATGCTGCCAATGTGTCATTCCAGGCAGGATCTTCTCTTCGAAGTCGGCGAAGATCCGGTCCATCGGTTCGGCGTCTTCGGGCGGCGACGCCTCTATGCCTCGGAAAATGTCGCCAGGCTCGACCAGCGGCCGCACCGGCCGCTCGCGCAGCGTATTGCGGTAGTCGGCGCCCCAGTCGGCGGCGCGCCGCGACCATTGCCGGAAATCATCGTTGTTCATCCTGTCCTCCCGACATGATCCATCGCTACCATCCATCGCGGCTGGTCTCTTTATTAATTAACGCGTGAAATATATGCAACCAGCAACGGATGCCGCACGCCTCAGCCGGGGAAATCCGGCAGGCTGGCAAAGGCCGTCTTCAGCGCATTCGACCAGCCGTCGGAGATCGTGCGGTAGTACTGGTCATCCTGGCCGATCCGCTTCTTCAATCCGACCTTGAAGGCGTCCTTCTCCAGGAAGAGCAGGTCGAGCGGCAAGCCGACGGACAGGTTCGACTTCAACGTCGAATCGAACGACACCAAAAGCAGCTTCACCGTCTCGGCCAGGCTCATCGTCCTTTCGTAGGCGCGGATGATGATCGGCTTGCCGTATTTGGTCTCGCCGATCTGGAAAAACGGCGTGTCATCGGTCGATTCGATGAAATTGCCTTCGGGATAGATCATGAACAGGCGCGGCTCGCTGCCCTTGATCTGACCGCCGAGGATGAAGGACGCATTGAAATAGGAATCCGCCTTTTCGCCAGCGGGTGACGAATTGGCGATGACCTCCTTGACCGTGTCGCCAACAATGCGGACCGTTTGGTACATCGACGGCGTTTCGAGCACCGTAGAATGCCTTTCGGAGATCGCCTTGGTGCGCTCGTCGAGCAGGCTGACCACGGCCTGCGTCGTCGCCAGATTGCCCGCCGACATCAAAACGATGACACGCTCGCCCGGCTCTTCCCAGACATGCATCTTGCGAAAGGTGGAGATGGAATCCATGCCTGCATTGGTGCGCGTGTCCGACATGAACACGAGCCCGCGGTCGATCTTCAGGCCAACGCAATAGGTCATGGAATCTCTTCTAGAGCAATTCCAGGAAAAGTGTGAAGCGGTTTTCCGTGCGGAATTGCGTTAAAACAAGGGGATAGAGCGGTTCGGCGTTCCTTGAAACGATGAATCGCTCGGCAGCAATCGTGCGGAGGATTACTGCTCCACCGTGACGGTGACCGCAAGCCGTTCTTCCGCCTGTCCCAGCCGAATTCCCGACACCGGCGTGGCGTCGCGGTAATCGCGGCCCGTTGCCACCTTTACATAACGCTCGTCGGGTGAAATGCCATTGGCGGCATCAAAGGCAACCCAGCCGAGACCCGAGACATGCGCTTCGGCCCAGGCATGGCTGGCCGCCTGCTCGACCGTGGCATCCAGCATCAGATAGCCGCTGACATAGCGAGCTGGAAAGCCCATGGCGCGGGCGGCGGCGGCAAAGATATGGGTATGATCCTGGCAGACCCCGGTCTTGAGCGCCAAGGCTTCCTCCGCCGGCGTCGTCGCGTTGGTGGTGCCGGGCGTGTAGGCGACGCGTTCGCCGATGATGGCCATCAGCCGGTGCAGCCTTTCAATGTCGCTGCCCTTGCCGACCGACGCGGCGAGATCGCGAACACCGCTGCCGATCGTCGTCAATGGTGTCTCATGGCTGTACAGCCAGAGCGGCGTAAAGCCCTGGTGTGGTCCCGAGACACCCGCGGTGTCGCGCGTCACCACTTCGCCTGATGCTTCCACAGTGATGAAGTCGCGCTCGCCCTCGACGCTCAACAGCCTTGTGTCGTTGCCGAAATGGTCGACGAAGCGGACCTCTTCGCGCGCGCCTTCGATCGCCAGAGCCCAGGACAGAATGGTCTGCGTCGATCCGCTGACCGGAAGCAGCCGCAGCCGCTGCAACAGATAGTGCACCGGCGCATCGTAGCGGTATTCGGTCCGATGGGTGATCTTCAGCCGCATGCTTCTATTCCGTTTGTGAGCACGATCTCCGGACAAACGGTTTCCATTTGTCTGAGAAAACCGGCTCCACCTTTCGGGACCATGCTCAATTGAACCGATAATCTTGTGCGATCTCTTCGCCCAGCTTGGTGTTGTCGCGAATGAAATTGGCCAGGAATTCATGCAGGCCGGCGTCGAATATGCCCTTGATCGACCCGGCTCTCAGCATTGTCTGCGTCTTCTCGGCCGTTGCGTGGCAGGCATGGCGTTCGCCGTAATCGTCGCCGAGGAATTTCAGATGCTCCGACAGGAAGCGATAGCAGAACATCAGCGAGCGCGGCATACGAACGTTGAGGATCAGATAATCGGCAATGTTGGTCGGCTTGTAATCGGCATCGTAGACCCAGCGATAGGAGCGATGCGCCGAGACCGAACGCAGGATCGATTCCCACTGATAATTGTCGAGCGTCGAGCCGACCCAGGAGATCGACGGCAGCAGCACATAATATTTCACGTCGAGGATGCGCGCCGTGTTGTCCGCGCGCTCGACATAAGTGCCGAGCTGCGAGAAGTCGAAGATCTCGTTGCGCAGCATGGTGCCGTAGAATGAGCCGCGGATCAGCGCCGTCTCGCGCTTGATGGCGTCGAGCACGCTGGGCAGGTCGCGCTCGTCGATCGGCCTGGCCAGCATCCGCTTCAGCGACATCCAGGCTTCGTTGATGCTTTCCCAGGTTTCGCGCGTCAGCGCGGTACGCACCATGCGGGCATTGTTGCGGGCCGTCTCGATCGACGCCATCGTGCTCGACGGGTTCGACGTGTCGCGCAACAGGAAGTCGGCGACATTGGCGGCGGTATAGTCAGAATATTTCTGGCTGAAGGTGACGTCGGAACCGGCGCTGAGCAGCACCGAACTCCACTCTTCCGAGGCGCTCTGCGTGCGGGTCAGCGCCATGCGCAGGCCGGCATCGACCAAGCGCGCCATGTTTTCCGCCCGCTCGATATAGCGGTTCATCCAATAGAGCCCGTTGGCGGTGCGGCCTAAAAGCATTGAATTGGCCCCTCGGGCTAGTGAGTAGGGAATAGGCAGTAGGGAATAGTAAGAGTTTGAATCTCAATGGAATATGGCATTTCCCTGTCCTCTGCTTCCACTGCTGCCTGCTGCCTGCTGCCTGCTGCCTACTGCCTAATTCCTTACTCACTCACTTCAATCATCCAGCACCCACGTATCCTTCGTCCCGCCGCCCTGCGAGGAATTGACCACCAGCGAGCCTTCCTTCAGCGCGACGCGGGTCAGCCCGCCGGGCACGATCTGGATGCGGTCGGAGACCAGCACATAAGGCCTGAGATCGACATGGCGCGGCGCCAACCCCTTTTCCGTCAGGATCGGGCATGTCGACAGCGCGAGCGTCGGCTGGGCGATGTAATTCGAAGGTTTTGCCTGGAGTTTCTTGGCAAACGTCTCGCATTCCTTCTTGGTTGCTGCCGGCCCAACCAGCATGCCGTAGCCGCCGGAACCGTGGACTTCCTTGATCACCAGTTCGTCGATGTGTTCGAGCACGTATTTCAGGCTGTCCGGCTCCGAGCAGCGCCAGGTTGGGATGTTGCCCAGGATCGCCTTGCGGCCGGTGTAGAATTCGATGATCTCGGGCATGTAGGAATAGATCGCCTTGTCGTCGGCAATGCCGGTGCCCGGCGCGTTGGCGATGGTGATGTTGCCGGCCCGATAGACATCCATGATGCCGGGTATGCCAAGTGCGGAGTCCGGCCGGAAGGTCAGCGGGTCGAGGAAGGAATCATCGACGCGGCGGTAAAGCACATCGATCTGCTTGTAGCCTTCGGTCGTGCGCATCGCGACATGCCCGTCGACGACCCGCAGATCCTGGCCTTCGACCAGTTGCACGCCCATCTGGTCGGCGAGGAAGGCGTGTTCGAAATAGGCGGAGTTGAAACTGCCGGGCGTCAGCACCGCAATGGTCGGCGCACCCTTTGTGCTTTGCGGCCGCACCGCCGCCAGCGACTGGCGCAGAAGCTGAGGGTAGTTTTCCACCGGCCGCACCTTGATCTTCTGGAACAGCTCGGGGAACAGCTGCATCATCGTCTCGCGGTTCTCCAGCATATAGGAGACGCCCGACGGTGTGCGCGCATTGTCCTCCAGCACGTAGAATTCGTCCTCCGAGATGCGGACGATGTCGACGCCGATGATATGGGTGTAGACGCCGGCCGGCGGCCTGACCCCGATCATCTCCGGCAGGAAGGCCTCGTTCCTGGCGATCAATTCCCTGGGGACGCGCCCTGCGCGCAGGATTTCCTGGCGATGATAGATGTCGTCGAGGAAGGCGTTCAGCGCCTGCACGCGCTGCTCTATGCCCTGCGTGAGGCGCCGCCATTCATTGCCTGAAATGATGCGGGGAACGATGTCGAACGGGATCAGCCGCTCGGAGGCTTCCTGCTCGCCATAAACGGCGAAGGTGATACCGGTCTTGCGGAAGACGCGTTCGGCGTCCTGCATCTTCTCGGTCAACCTGGCTGGGTCCTGCTCCTTCAGCCAGCGATCATAAGCCGAATACGGTCTTCTCAATCCGGAGACTTCCGGAAGCATTTCATCGAACGCTGCCAATCGCATACTCCCCTGTGACGCCATTTCACTGGCGTCGCCGGAGAAAATCAAGCGCAATCGGTGATTTGGGAGATACGGGCGATCAGTATGTTGCGCCTGCCTAAAATTGAGGCAGGTGAAATATGACCTTGGTCAGCCTTTGCCTCGTGCCCGGGCAAATGCGTTTGCTAGCTAGAAAGCGCGGAACGTGACGACGGTGAACGTGTCCTTGATGCCGGGGAGAATCTGCACCTTTTCGTTGACGAAATGGCCGACGTCTTCCTCGTCGTCGACGTAGAATTTGGCGAGCAGATCGTAATTGCCGGCGGTGGAGTAGATTTCCGAGGCGATCTCGGCATCGGCAAGCGCGCTGGCAACCTCATAGGATTTGCCGAGCTCGCATTTGATCTGCACGAAAAACGCCTTCATGGCTTCGTCCCGCTAAACGTCCAAGTCCAGCGGCCCTTCTGGCAGACTGGAGGCGGGCTTTCAAGCGCTGGAATCCGTACCCAGCCGGCCCAGGCCTGGGCTGCGACCTTCCGCAGCTGCTACACCAGCATGCAACCTGCCGCCGATCGCCAGCGATTATTCGCGATCGCTGAAACCACGATGCGCTGCCAAGCGTATGTTATGATGCGCCTTCGGACAGCGCCATTTCGAGGGAAGATATTCGCCGGACAACGGAGACAGGCCATGCGCCGCGCCTTTTTCGCAATCGCAGTCGTTCCATTCCTCTTTGTGTCGTCGGCATTGGCAGGCGATGCCGAGATCAAGGCAGGCCAGTCCGTCATTGATGGCCAGTTGAAGGCCCTCATCGCCAATGACGGCGCCACCGCCTACAGCTTCGCCGCCCCGAATGTGAAGCGGATTTTCCCGACCGTCGACGCCTTCATGAACATGGTGACCAACGGCTACCCGCCGGTGCGCAAGCCGCAGACCTATTCCTTCGGCAAGGTCGAGGAGACGGCTCCGGGGTCGATCGTCCAGCAGGTGCTGATCGTCGGACCGGACGGCAAGGACTACGAGGCTGTCTACACGTTGCAGCAACAGCCCGACGGCACGTTCCAGATCACCGGCTGCAGCCTGCGTGCCTCGAACTCGCTCAGCACCTGAGGCTTCACAGCAACGGGATATCGCCCCTCGCCCAGCCCTCGGTAATTTCTGCGCCGCGCGCCTCGAAGGTGCCGGCCTCGATCGCAGCGCGGATGTCCTGCATCAGCTTCTGATAGTAGGAAAGATTGTTCCAGGTGAGCAGCATAGCGCCCAGCGCCTCCTGCGAGCGCACCAGATGGTGCAGATAGGCGCGCGAATAGTCCCGGGCGGCCGGGCAATCGCTTTCCTCGTCCAAAGGGCGCGGATCGTCGGCATGGCGGGCATTGCGCAGATTGACCTTGCCGCGCCTTGTATAGGCAAGGCCGTGCCGGCCGGCCCGCGTCGGCATCACGCAGTCGAACATGTCGATGCCGCGCGCCACCGATTTCAAAATATCGTCCGGCGTGCCGACACCCATGAGGTAGCGCGGCTTGTCCGCTGGCAGTTCCGGGCAGGTGATGTCGAGCATCTCGAGCATCACCGCTTGCGGCTCGCCGACGGCCAGGCCGCCAACCGCGTAGCCCTTCAGCTCCATCGCGCTCAGCGCCTGCGCCGAACGCACCCTGAGCGCTGCGTTGTCGCCGCCTTGCACGATGCCGAACATCGCCTTGCCCGGCTGATCGCCGAACGCCGTCTTGCAGCGCTCGGCCCAACGCAGCGACAGCTCCATGGCGCGCTCGATCTCCTTCATCTCGGCCGGCAGCGCCGTGCATTCGTCGAGCTGCATCTGGATGTCGGAATCAAGCAGTCCCTGGATCTCGATCGACCGCTCCGGCGACATCTCGTAGGCAGCGCCATCGATATGCGAACGGAAGGTGACGCCCTTTTCGGTCAGCTTTCTCAGCTTCGACAGCGACATCACCTGGAAACCACCGCTGTCGGTCAGAATCGGATGCGGCCAGCGGGCGAACTCGTGCAGGCCACCGAGCCGCGCGACGCGCTCGGCGCCGGGCCGCAGCATCAGATGATAGGTGTTGCCCAGGATGATGTCGGCGCCGACACCGCGCACCTGGTCCATATACATCGCCTTGACGGTGCCGCCGGTGCCGACCGGCATGAAGGCCGGCGTGCGGATTTCGCCGCGCGGCATGTCGATCACGCCGCGTCGCGCCTTGCCGTCGGTTGCCAGAACCTTGAAGCTGAACGGCTTAGCCATTGAATTCCTTGTCGTGGACCGGGGCGTCCGGCGCCTGATTGTCAAGCGACTGGCGGTAGTGGATGCCGCGCATGGTGGAATCGCGGTGCTGGCGAATGCCCGCGCGCAGTTTTTTCACTTCCGCGACCAGCGCATCACGGTCAAAGGCTTGCAGATCATCGTCCATCGCTCGTCTCCGCTCGGAAAAGCAGGCTTGCGTCGCCATAGGAATAGAATCTGTAGCGGCTCTCGATGGCATGCGCATAGGCCGCGCGCATCGTGCCGAGGCCGCTGAAGGCCGAGACCAGCATGAACAGCGTCGAGCGCGGCAGATGGAAATTGGTCATCAGCACGTCGGCGGTGCGAAAACGGTAGCCGGGCGTGATGAAGATATCGGTCGGACCGGACCACGCAGCCAGAGTACCGTCCTCACGCGCCGCACTCTCCAGCAGACGCAGCGAGGTCGTGCCGACAGCGACGATGCGCCCGCCCCTTGCCTTGGCCGCATTGAGCGCGTCGGCTGTTTCTGCGCTAACCGAACCGGTTTCGGCATGCATCTTGTGGTCGGCGGTGTCGTCCGCCTTCACCGGCAGGAACGTGCCGGCGCCGACATGCAAGGTGACGAAGCGGCGTTCGATGCCCTTGGCATCAAGCGCCGCAAAAAGTTCCGGCGTGAAATGCAGGCCCGCCGTGGGGGCAGCGACGGCGCCTTCCTCGCTTGCATAGATAGTCTGGTAATCGGCTCGGTCGCGTTCGTCGTCATCGCGCTTCGAGGCGATGTAGGGCGGCAGCGGAATGTGGCCGACCGCGTGCAGCGCTTCGTCGAGGAAGGGGCCCGACAGGTCGAAGCCAAGCAGCGCCTCGCCGCCCTCGCCTTTCTCGATCACAGTGGCGTCGAGCTGACCGAGGAAACAGGAATTGCCGTCATGGCCGAAATGGATGCGGTCGCCGGCTGCGATGCGCTTGCCCGGCCGCATGAAGGCCAGCCAGCGGTCCGGCGCCATGCGCATGTGCAGTGTGGCTTCGACCTGCGCCGTCGCCTCGCCCCGCCGCCGGATGCCTTTGAGTTGCGCTGGAATGACCTTGGTGTCGTTGAACACCAGCACGTCGCCGGCCCTGAGCAAGGAGGGCAGGTCGCCAACCCTGCGGTCGTCGAGCCCTTCGCCTGATTTGACCACCAGCATCTTGGCGCTGTCGCGCGGCTCTGCCGGGCGAAGCGCAATGCGCTCCTCCGGCAGGTCGAAGTCAAAGAGATCGACGCGCATCAGTAGAGCCGGACGAGCAGCGCTCCGACCAGCAGCAGCACCGCGCCGGCGATGCGACCGAGCGAGATTTCACGCACCGCGACGCCGAGGAAGCCGATGCGGTCGATGAGCATGCCGGCCAGCAACTGGCCGGCGACCAGAAACGCCATCAGCGCGGCCGCACCGATGCGTGGCGTGAGAATCGTCGACAGCGTGACATAGAAACCGCCCAGCATGCCGCCGGCCACGAACAGCCAGGGCGCCGGCGCCTTCCAGTCGAGCGAGATGCCCTGCAGCTTCACCACCGTGACGGAAATAATGCCGAGCACGATCGCGCCCGACAGGAACGAAAACGCAGCCGCCGCGACCGGGAGGCCCAGGCCGCGCGCCAGTTGCGAATTGATCGGCGCCTGAATGGCAATGAAGGCGCCGGACAGGATGCCGAGAAGCGACCAGACGACGCCCATCATTGTCGTTTGCCCTTACTTGACGTCGGCCGCGACCTTCAGCGAGACGATCTTGTCGGGATCCTGCACCGGCTCGCCGCGCTTGATCTTGTCGACATTGTCCATGCCTTCGATGACCTGGCCCCAGACCGTGTACTGACGATTGAGGAAGGCGGCATCGTCGAAGCAGATGAAGAACTGCGAATTGGCCGAGTTCGGGTTCTGCGAACGGGCCATCGAGCAGGTGCCGCGAGCATGATTGGCGTTGGAGAATTCAGCCTTCAAATCCGGCTTTTCAGAGCCGCCCATGCCCGCGCGGGACGGCGCGAAGGAAGGCTTGCTGGAATTGCCGAACTTGACGTCGCCGGTCTGCGCCATGAAACCCTCGATAACGCGGTGGAAGACCACGCCGTCATAGGCGCCTTCCCTGGCCAGTTCCTTGATGCGGGCGACATGGCCCGGCGCCAGGTCGGGGAAAAGTTCGATGACCACATTGCCCTTGGTCGTTTCCATGATGAGCGCGTTCTCGCGGTCCTTGATTTCGGCCATGTCAGATATCCTTTTTCAGAAAAACAGAGTTATTCGACAATTTACTTGTCGGCGGCGATGCGCACCTTGATCATCCGGTCGGGATCGGTGACCGTGCCGTTGTCCGCCTGGTCGCCCTTCTTGATGTGATCCACCAGTTCCATGCCGCTGACGACATTGCCGACGATCGTGTACTGGCCATCGAGGGGCGGTGCCGGAGCGAACATGATGAAGAACTGCGAATTGGCCGAATTGGGGTCCTGCGAGCGGGCCATGCCGACCACGCCGCGCTTATAATGTTCGGTCTGTGAGAATTCGGCGGGCAGGTCGGGCAGGTCGGAACCGCCGGTGCCAACGGCCTCGGCGCTGAAACCCTTTTTCATATTGCCGAACTTGACGTCGCCGGTCTGCGCCATGAAGCCGTCGATGACGCGGTGGAAGGCGACGTTGTCATAGGCGCCTTGGCGCACCAGCTTCTTGATCTGCTCGACATGCTTTGGCGCCAGATCGGGCCTCAGCGCAATGGTGACGTCGCCGTCCTTCAGCGTGATGATCATTGTGTTTTCCGGGTCGGCGGCGAAAGCCGAGACCGACGCAGCCACAAGACCGGCGAGCACGACAAGGAACGAGGCTAGCTTTTTCAGCTGCATGGTTTTCTCCGAAAACTTACTTCTTGAACTTGGCTGTGAGCGCGCCGGCAACCGCCGCCGGCACGAAGGGGCGAATGTCGCCGCCCATCGAGGCAATCTGGCGGACAAGTGTGGCGGTAATGGTGCGCACCGAAGGACTGGCGGGCAGAAAAACCGTCTGCAGTTCAGGCGCCATGGTCTCGTTCATGCCGGCCATCTGCATCTCATAGTCGAGGTCGGTGCCGTCGCGCAGGCCGCGGATCATGATCGAGGCGCCGTGCTTCCTGGCGGCGTCGATGACCAGCCCGTCGAAGGCGACGACCTTGATGCGGGCACCATCGCTGCCGAATTCCGTCTTCGTCGCCGTCTCGATCAGCTTCACCCGCTCCTCGAAGGAAAACAGCGGCTGCTTGCCCGGATGGATGCCGATCGCCGCATAAACGATATCGGCCACGGCCAGCGAGGCCTTAAGCACATCGAGATGGCCGTTGGTCAGCGGGTCGAAGGAGCCGGCATAGAGGGCGATGCGTTCAGTCATGGCTGGTGCTTCTAATGCATGATCCCAAAAAGTGGAAACCGGTTTTTGCGGACAAACGGTTTTTCGTTTGTCCTAGAGATCATGCTCAAATGAAAGCTAGAGCCTGTTCCATCTTCCGTCCATCAAGATGGAACAGGCTCTAGCGAGCCTCTCTCGCAAAGGCAAATCCGATCGGCGCGCCGGCCATGAACCTTTTCCGGCACATGAACGACAGATGAACACGCTGATCACGAAGCCTTCACGCAGCGTTCACTAGGTTGCACCTTAATAAGATGAAACCAAAATCCCATCTATCCGTTGTTAGGCGCAGGAGAACACGCACATGCTGATCTACATGCTCGCCACCGCAATGACCGTCGCCATGCTGATCGCCACCGTCTTTGGGCTGCATCACGAGGCACAACGCATCCGCGTCAAGGCAAACACCAAGCGCTTCGAAGGCTTCGGCCCGCGCAAGCCATATCGTCACTACTGATAAAGCCTGATTTGCTGCTGCGCCGGCCAACTGGCCGGCGTTGCCATGTCAAAACCTGGGTGCCGGACTTAGTCCGTACCCTCCGGACCGGCGTCAGGCGCCGGAGCGGCATCGGGACCGCCCTCGACCGTCTCGTCGCTTTCTTCGTCCGCTTGCGGTTCCGATATCCGCTCGACCGAAACCACCTTTTCACCTTCAGCCGTGTTGAAGATGGTCACGCCCTTGGTGGCGCGGCTGGCGAAACGGATGCCGTTGACCGGCACCCGGATGACGGTGCCGCCGTCCGACACCAGCATGATCTGGTCGTCATTGCCGACCGGGAACGTCGCCACCAGCCTGCCAATCTCGGCTGCCTTCGACACGTCGGTGGCGCGGATGCCTTTGCCGCCGCGTCCAGTCAGCCGGAAATCATAAGACGACGAACGCTTGCCGTAGCCGAACTCGGTCACCGTCAGCACGTATTGTTCGTGCGCCTTGAGCTCTTCGTATCGGCTTTCGGAAAGCTCCGTCTCCTCGCCGATCTCCTCATTGGTCAGCGCGATCTCTTCCTCTTCGCCGGCCGTTTCTGTGGCAAGACGCCGCTCCGCCGCCGCGCGCTTCAGGTAAGCGGCGCGTTCCGCCGGCGAAGCATCGACATGCTCTATCACCGACATCGAGATGATGCGGTCGGTCTCGGCCATGGTTATGCCACGCACGCCGACCGAATTGCGGCTCTGGAAGACGCGCACGTCGCCGACGGAGAAGCGTATGCACTGGCCGGAACTGGCGGTCAGCAGCACGTCGTCCTTGTCGGTGCAGGTCTCGACGCCGAGGATCTCGTCGCCTTCTTCCTCCAGCTTCATGGCGATCTTGCCATTGCGGTTGACCTGGACGAAGTCGGATAGATCGTTGCGGCGCACGGTGCCACGTGCGGTGGCGAACATCACGTAGAGTTCGCTCCAGCTGGCCTCGTCCTCGGGCAGCGGCATGATGGTGGTGATGCGCTCGCCCTGCTCCAGCGGCAGCATGTTGATCAGCGCCTTGCCGCGTGATTGCGGATTGCCGATCGGCAGCCGCCAGACCTTTTCCTTATAGACGATGCCGCGCGAGGAAAAGAACAGCACCGGTGTATGGGTGTTGGCGACGAACAGCCGGGTGACGAAATCCTCTTCCTTGGTCGACATGCCGGAGCGGCCCTTGCCGCCGCGGCGCTGCGCCCGGTAGAGCGACAGCGGCACGCGCTTGATGTAGCCGGAATGGCTTACCGTCACGACCATGTCCTCGCGCTGGATCAGATCCTCGTCTTCCATGTCCGAACCGCCGTCGGTGAGTTCGGTGCGGCGCGGCGTGCCGAACTCGTCGCGCACGGCGGCAAGCTCGTCCTTGACGATCTTCTGGACACGCGCTCGGGACGACAAAATGTCCAGATAATCAATGATTTCAGCGCCGATCGTGTTCAACTCGTCGGCGATCTCGTCGCGGCCGAGCGCGGTCAGGCGCTGCAGGCGCAGTTCGAGGATGGCGCGCGCCTGTTCCTCTGACAGATTGTAGGTGCCGTCTTCATTGATCCGATGACGCGGGTCATCGATCAGGAGGATCAGAGATTCCACGTCGCCAGAGGGCCAGCGCCGCTCCATCAACTGCTCACGCGCTGTCTGCGGATCCGGAGCGGTGCGGATCAGTTTGATGATCTCGTCGATATTGGCGACGGCGATGGCGAGACCGACCAGCACATGGGCGCGGTCGCGCGCCTTGCGCAGCAGGAATTTTGTCCGCCTTGTGATCACCTCCTCGCGGAAGGCGACGAACGCCTTCAGCATATCGGTCAGGTTCATCACTTCCGGTTTGCCGCCATTCAGTGCCACCATATTGGCGCCGAAAGAGGTCTGCAGCGGCGTGAAGCGATAGAGCTGGTTGAGGATGACGTCGGCAACGGCGTCGCGCTTCAACTCGATGACGACGCGGTAGCCCTGGCGGTCGCTCTCGTCGCGGATATCGGAAATGCCCTCGATACGCTTGTCGCGCACCAGTTCAGCCATCTTCTCGATCATCGACGATTTGTTCACCTGGTAGGGAACTTCGGTGATGATGATCGACTCGCGGTCATTGCCGCGCTGTTCGATGTTGACCTTGCCGCGCATGACGATGGAGCCACGGCCGGTCGAATAGGCGTTGTAGATGCCCGAACGGCCAAGCACGATGCCGCCGGTCGGGAAATCCGGTCCCGGAATGATCTCCATCAACGCCGGCAGGTCGATCGCCGGATTGTCGATTAGGGCAATGGCGCCGTTGCAGATTTCGCTGAGATTGTGCGGCGGGATGTTGGTCGCCATGCCGACGGCGATGCCGCCCGAGCCGTTGACCAAAAGGTTGGGAAACCGTGCCGGCAGAACCTTCGGTTCGCTGCCCGACGCGTCATAAGTGTCCTGGAAATCGACGGTATCCTTGTCGATATCCTCCAGGAGCTCGTGCGCGACCTTGGTCAGGCGCGCTTCCGTGTAGCGCATCGCCGCAGGCGGATCGCCGTCGATCGAGCCGAAATTGCCCTGCCCGTCGATCAACGGAACGCGCAGCGACCAGTCCTGTGCCATGCGCACCAAGGCATCATAGATGGAGGCGTCGCCATGCGGATGGTATTTACCCATCACGTCGGCGACAGGACGCGCCGACTTCACATATTTGCGGTTCCAGTGGTAACCGCTCTCATGGGCGGCGAAGAGAATGCGGCGATGCACCGGCTTGAGGCCGTCGCGCACGTCCGGCAGCGCACGGCTGACGATGACGCTCATGGCGTAATCGAGATAGGAGCGCTGCATCTCCTCGACGATGGATATCGGCTCGATGCCGGTGGGGCCGCCGTCGGCGCCGCGCGGTGTCTTCTGGTCGGTCAAATCGGATCACAATCTAATCAGGAATCACTTGGTGCTTATATAGGAAGCAAGCCCGAAACTCCAACATTCCCAGCACTTTTCCAGTGTCATTTTTGGTGGTAATTTCAAATGGATACCACTGATTGCGACGATATGGCCAAGGCGGTTTCGCCGCCATCGACGCAAAAGCCTGCAATGGACGTTTTCCCCGAGCAAAAGCCACGAGCGCGATGGATTGGACCCTGTGGCTGCCCTTGCGAGCACCTGAGCCGATTCACGAGACGCGAAGGCCCATAGCGCCACGGCGGGCGCGATACTTACCGGGCGTTTCGCCCATGACACGACGAAACCGGCGGTTGAAGGTCGACAGGTCGTTGAAGCCGGCCCCGAAGGCGATCGCCGAGACCGCATCATCCGACATCTGCAGCCGCACCGCTGCCCTGTGCAGCCGCGTCTTGAGCAAGAACTGATAGGGCGTCATGCCCGCGACCTGCCGGAAGATGCGCAGGAAATGGTAAGGACTGGTCGCAGTCTCATCCGCAAGCGCTGAAAGCGAGACCGGCCCGTCGGCATCCAACTCTATCCGCCGCACCACTTCGGCCACCCGTTTCTGATCGCGGCGGCTCGGCGCGCGCCTGACATGCGTGGCTCCGGTGGCAATCGTCGCGGCGGCACCGGCCATGCGCAGGGAAAGTTCCTCGAAGGCATCCATGTCAGCAGTCTCGCGCGCGGCTTCCGCCTCGGCCAGCAGTGGCGCCAGCACCGGCAAAGGCGGCAGGCGCGGCGTGGCGAAGGCCAGCTTCCTGGCGCCCGGCACGCCGGCCACGACCCGCTCCATGTAAGACGGTCCGAAATGAAACGACAGGCAACGGTCGCCGCCGCCATGCTCATGCCCGCATTCGTAGCATGTGCCGGGATTGCCGAGCAGGAGCGCGCCGGGCGCCAGCATCGCCGTGCCTTGTTGCGCACGGTAGCGGAACGTGCCGCTGGTGACGGCAGCCACGCAGAAATCCTGATGTGCTTCCTCGAACGGCCGGTCGCCGGCACCGGCCGTGCAGATGACATCCGTCACGTGCCAGCCAGGTCCGGAGGCGAGAATATGTGTGGTCGCTGTCATGGCCGAAATATAGCAATTTTTCCCAAGCCCAGAACCCCTTCACCGCCTACCCTTCCCGGTCTCCTGACAAGAAGAGAGCTGAACCATGTTTGACCAATCCTCCTTTGCCGAAGCCTTGCACAGCCCCGGACCTATCGACGGACTCGCCGAAAAGCTGAACCTTTACGGGCGCTTCGCCGGCGCCCGGGCGTTCGACGCCTCGCGCCATCTCGAGGACGGCACGGTGCTGACCGGGCGTGGCGAGGTGCATTTCGGCTGGGCGCTCGAAGGCCGGGCGATCCAGGACGTCTGGATCCTGCCCGCGCGCGACGCCGGCCCTTCGCCTTCGCTCGGCGCCTGGACGTTCTACGGCACGACGTTGCGCGTCTACGACCCCGGCGCGGATGCCTGGCACATCTTCTGGAGCGATCCGCGCAACCAGTATTACAGCCGCCAGCTCGGTCGCGCCGAGGGCGACACGATCATGCAAGTGGGCGCCGACGGCACCGGCAGTTCAGTACGCTGGAGCTTTTCACGCATCACCGAAAACTCCTTCCGATGGCTGGGCGAACGCTCGCAAGACAATGGCGCGACATGGCGGCTGGAAGTCGAGTTCCTGGCGCGCCGAGAGGTTTGATCGCCGAGGAATGCAGCAGCAGCCCAGAATAAAAGCGTCGCGATCCTTTGCGCCGGCATCAACCACTTTCCCGCTGACAGTTCCCACCGACCGGGCTTTGCTCTACCAATATTCTGTCCGGGCACGGCCCGGCGGGAGGGTCAGAGATGCCGAGTTTCGACAGCCTGTTCAACGCCTTCGTCACCATTCTCGTGACCATCGATCCGCCTGGCCTGGCGCCGCTGTTCCTGGCCGTAACGCGCGGCATGAACCGCGAGGAGCGCCAGCAGGTTTCCGTCCGTGCCTCGATCATCGGCTTCCTGGTGATGGCGTTGTTTGCAGTTGCCGGCGCATCGATCCTGTCGGTGTTCGGCATAACGTTGCCGGCCTTCCGCGTCGCCGGCGGTTTCCTGCTGTTCTTCATCGCCTTCGAGATGGTGTTCGAGCGCCGGCAGGACCGTAAGGAGAAGATCGGCGACGTCGCCATCACCAAGGACATGATCCACAACATCGCCGCCTTCCCGCTGGCGATCCCGCTGATCGCCGGCCCCGGCGCGATTTCGGCGACGGTGCTGCTTTCCGGTTCATTTCAGGGATTTGCCGCGCAGGCAGCCCTGGTCGGCATCATCTTCGTCTGCCTCGCCATCACCTATCTGGTGTTCGTGCTGTCGGAACGCATCGACCGCATCCTCGGCCAGACTGGTCGTTCGATCCTGACCCGGCTGCTTGGCGTCATCCTGGCGGCACTGGCCGTGCAATTCGTGGCCGACGGCATCAAGGCGCTGATGGCGGGGTAACGCGACGAGCTGCCGCCGAAGCCGGCCCTATTTCACCGTCGTGTCGATCACTTCGAAATCGTGGGTAATCGTCGCGGTCTTGGCCAGCATCGCAGACGCCGAGCAATATTTTTCGATCGAAAGGTCGATCGCGCGTTTCACCTTGTCGCTGGAGAGTGCCCTGCCCTTGACGACGAAATGCATATGGATGCGTGTAAAAACCCTGGGCTCGGTTTCGGCCCGGTCGGAGTCGAGTTCGACGACGCAGTCCTCGACCGCCTCGCGGCCTTTTTCGAGGATATGCACGACATCATAGGCCGAACAGCCACCGGTGCCGATCAGCACCAGCTCCATCGGGCTTGGACCCGGCGTCTTGCCTTCCGATCCGTGCGCTGTTCCGAGCACGACCTTGTGACCGCTGCCGGATTCCCCGACGAAGGTGCGCTCCTCGACCCACTTTACGCGTGCTTTCACCGAACTCGTCCTTTCACCGTATTTCCTTGATCGGCCCGGTCAGCCTCAATCACGATGCAAAACCCCGAAAGTCCATGAATGACTCTCGGGGCACTGTGTCTGACATAACTGTTGCGATCAGAACGGGATTTCGTCATCCAATTCGCGCGACGAACCGCCACCGCCGCCGCTCTTGGCACCGCCGCCGCCGCGATTGAAGCCTTCGCTCGGGCTGGACTGACCGAAATCGGAACCACGGCTGCTGCCGCCACCGGTATAGCCGCCGACCTGACCGCCCTCGCCCTGTCCGCGTGCGTCGAGCATCTGCAGCTCACCGCGGAATTTCTGCAGCACGACTTCCGTCGTGTACTTGTCGGCACCGGTCTGGTCCTGCCATTTGCGCGTCTGCAACTGGCCCTCGACATAGACCTTCATGCCCTTCTTCAGATACTGCTCCGCCACCTTGGCGATGCCCTCATTGAAGATGACGACGTTGTGCCACTCGGTTTTTTCCTTGCGTTCGCCGGAATTCTTGTCGCGCCAGCTTTCCGATGTGGCGATGCGGATGTTGACGACCGGTTCACCCGAATTCAGGCGACGGATTTCGGGATCCGCGCCGAGATTGCCGACCAGAATGACCTTGTTGACGCTACCCGCCATGATATTTCTCCGCGCTCATCCGAAACAAATTTTTGTCGCAGCACCTTACAGGCTGCAGGCGATCGCCGCTTGCCATGGCTGCCTTTACCCACAAGGTTTTTGTTCCCTTTTCGTTCTTATCCGCATCGCTGCTTATTGTCAAGGAATGGCAGCAATGCCGAAGCCGCTCATATGGGTTTGAAAAGACCGCTTGCCAAATCAATAAGTATTCACTTATGCTTTTGGCATGATCGAAGCAGAGATTTTCCGGGCACTGGCCGACCCGACGCGCCGCGCCGTCTTTGAGCGGCTGGCCGCCGGCGAGATGAGCGTGTCGGAATTGCGCACCGGGATGACGGTGTCGCAGCCCGCGGTGTCGCAGCATCTGGCGGTGCTGCGTGGGGCCGGGCTGGTGGTCGAGCGGCGAGCCGGCCGCAACGCCTATTACCGCGCCGATCCGCAGGGGCTCGCCCCCTTGCTCTCCTGGATCGAACGCTACCGGACCTTCTGGCCGGAGCGCATCGAAAGGCTGAAGGCGGTTTTGAAGGACATGGATCAATGAAGAAGGCGGGATCAACGACCAACGCGGGCCAAAGCGACGCCGCGGATGCGCTCGAGTTCGAGTACGAGCTTGCCGAGCCGCCGGAAAAGGTCTGGCGGGCCCTGACCGTACCGGAATTGCTCGCCGCCTGGATGATGCCGAACGACATCAGACCCGAGATGGGCAACCGTTTTGCCCTCGCCGGACCGGATGCGCCGATCGATTGCGAAATCCTCGACGCCGAGCCCGAACGCCTGTTGCGCTATTCCTGGCGGGAGCGCTCGCAGCCAGGCGATGGCGCGCGGCAGGATCCGCTTGACAGTACCGTCACTTTTACGCTTGCGCGCACCGTTTCCGGCGGCACGCATCTGCGCATCGTCCATGACGGCTTTGCCCGCAAGGCCATGCCTGCCGTCGCCATGGCAGGCGCCGGCTGCCGGCTTTCGCTCGATGCAAACAGGTCACCTAAGCCAATCGCCGCAAACACGCCTCGCCTCCTGCTGCGCGCGGCCTGAAAACAAACAGACGGAGAGAGACAATGAGCGGTGTTGCCAATCTAGTTCCGATGGTGATCGAGCAATCGAGCCGCGGCGAACGCGCCTTCGACATCTTTTCACGACTGCTGCGCGAGCGCATCGTCTTCATCAACGGTGAGATCAACGACGACATCTCGGCGTTGGTCTGCGCGCAGCTTCTGTCGCTGGAATCGGACAATCCCGACAAGGAGATCTCGCTCTACATCAACTCGCCGGGCGGCGTGGTCACCAGCGGCTTCGCCATCTACGACACAATGCAATACATCAGCTGCCCGGTGTCGACCGTATGCATGGGGTTTGCCGCATCGATGGGCTCGTTCCTGCTGATGGCAGGCGCACCGGGGCGCCGGATCTCGCTGCCGAACGCCACCATCCTGCTGCATCAGCCGCTGGGCGGGTTCCAGGGCCAGGCCTCCGACATCCAGCGCCATGCCGAGCGCATCGGCCGGACGAAACGGCACATGGCCGAACTCTACGCGCAGCATTGCGGCCGCAGCTATGAAGAGGTCGAGCGCACGCTGGACCGCGACCACTTCATGACCGCCCGCGAGGCCCAGGCATGGGGCATCGTCGACCATGTTTTCGACACGCGAAAAAAGGCGGCGTGAGCCAGGGCCGGATCGGAGTCCGTCCGGCTGTCGAAGATTTGACGATGCCGGTCTGGTTCCATCGGCGGCGCGCCACTATAGTCTTGGGATGACCGACACTCATCAGTCCAGATCATTGCACCGCGTCATCGCCGTTGTAGCGCTCGCCATTGCGGGCCTCATCAGCGGCGCGGCACTTGCCGAAGACAGTTCGCCGTCAACGCAAAAAGGCGCCCTGCCCGGCGTAACCGGTGACTACCGCATCGCCAAGCCGGCTCCGGAGCCCGACGACGCGTTTCCCGGCAACGGCAACGGCCAGTTCAAGATCGGCGATACGGATGTCAGGATTGCCGGCAGCATCACCGTCGATGTCGGCGCCGGCTCGATCGGGCCGCCGCGCCACTGACAGTCTGTCGGCGCGTGCTGCGTTGCGCCTGTCGCCAACAGACAATCCGCACATGAAAACGGCCCCGCCGTGCTTTGCGCAAACGGACGGGGCCTTTTTGGATCTCAAATCCAATCTCTACCGGGAGTGTACTGCCGGCATTTGATTTCGGATGCAACGCGGCGTTCAACCGACGATCCGACTAACAGTCTCTGATTTTTACGGGGATATGGCAGGTCACGGTTTGTCGGGTGGCGAAAACGCTAAACCCTGGCACTTATGCCTGCCGCCGCTCCAGTAACAACTGGAACCCTATGGGACGATCCGGTGGCGTCATAGCTCCGCTCCTTTGTCCATTGCGACGTTGTCGTCACGAAGCACAAATCGCAAATGCCTGCGGCGTCTCGCAGGCCGCCTTTGGGCGGCGAGGCCATCGAAAGACGGCCGTCTTCGTTGACTGCTGGAGACTGCTCCCGTCAGCTGGTGGCGTCAACCATCAATAGCCGGTTACCGAAAAATGTGATCGCCGGAAGGTTACGTGCAGGTCAGCTTTTGCACAGCTTTGTCAGGAGCGTGTTCGGCCTTTGTTCTTTCCGCTTGCCCGTTCACGCGAAAGACGGTTAAACGCTTTGGTCGGGAATTGTGGCGTCTCTCGACGTGGCGGCAAAACTACCTACATAGGGGATGGCCGGGAAAACCCGCCATTCCAGGAAATTCCAGATTCTGAGGCGGCGACCGGCTATGGCCGACCATAAATATCTTTCCATTCGCGGGGCGCGCGAACACAATCTGAAGAATGTCGATCTCGACTTGCCGCGTGACAGCCTGATTGTCATGACCGGCCTGTCGGGGTCCGGCAAGTCATCGCTTGCCTTCGACACGATCTATGCCGAAGGCCAGCGCCGCTACGTCGAAAGCCTGTCGGCCTACGCGCGGCAATTCCTTGAGATGATGCAGAAGCCTGACGTCGACCAGATCGACGGCCTGTCGCCCGCCATCTCCATCGAGCAGAAGACCACCTCGAAGAACCCGCGTTCGACCGTCGGCACCGTCACCGAGATCTACGACTATATGCGGCTGCTTTTTGCGCGCGTCGGCATCCCCTATTCGCCGGCCACCGGCCTGCCGATCGAGAGCCAGACGGTTTCGCAGATGGTCGACCGCGTGCTGGCGGTCGAGGAAGGCACGCGGCTGTTCATCCTGGCGCCGATGGTGCGCGGCCGCAAAGGCGAATACCGCAAGGAATTGCTGGAGTTGCAAAAAAAGGGCTTTCAGCGCGTCAAGGTCGATGGCGTCTTCTACGAAATCGCCGACGTGCCGGCGCTGGACAAGAAGTACAAGCATGACCTCGACGTCGTCGTCGACCGCATCGTCGTGCGCGGCGATCTGGCGACGCGGCTTGCCGATTCCATCGAGACCGCCCTGAAGCTGGCCGATGGGCTGGCGGTCGCCGAATTCGCCGACAAGCCGCTCGATGCCAGCCAGACCGGCGAGGATTCGGTCAACAAGTCGAAGAACGAGACGCATGAGCGCATCCTGTTCTCGGAAAAGTTCGCTTGCCCGGTCTCCGGCTTCACCATTCCGGAAATCGAACCGCGGCTGTTCTCGTTCAACAACCCGTTCGGCGCCTGCCCGACCTGCGACGGTCTCGGCAGCCAGCGCGCCATCGACGGCAATCTGATCGTGCCGGACGAGAACATCTCGCTGCGCGACGGCGCCGTCAGCCCGTGGGCGAAGTCGACCTCGCCCTATTACGCGCAGACGCTGGAAGCGCTGGGCAAGGCTTATGGCTTCAAGCTTGGCGACAAGTTCAAGGATTTGTCCGAAGAGGCCAAGGAAGCCATCCTGCACGGCACGGGCGAGCGCGAAATCACCTTCCAGTATGATGACGGCCTGCGCTCCTACAAGACCACCAAGACCTTTGAAGGCGTCATTCCCAATCTCGAGCGGCGCTGGAAAGAGACCGAATCCGCCTGGATGCGCGAAGAAATCGAGCGCTTCATGTCGGCGACGCCCTGCCCGGTCTGCAAGGGCTATCGGCTGAAGCCCGAGTCGCTGGCGGTGAAAATCGCCGGCAAGCACATCGGCGAAGTCACCGAGCTTTCCATCCGCAAGGCCGACCAGTGGTTCACCGACCTGCCAGCGTCGCTCAACGACAAGCAGAACGAGATCGCGGTGCGGGTCTTGAAGGAGATCCGCGAGCGGCTGCGCTTCCTCAACGATGTCGGGCTCGACTATCTGACGCTGTCGCGCAATTCCGGCACGCTGTCGGGCGGCGAGAGCCAGCGCATCCGGCTGGCGTCGCAGATCGGCTCGGGTCTTACCGGTGTGCTCTATGTGCTGGACGAGCCATCGATCGGCCTGCACCAGCGCGACAATGCCCGTCTGCTCGATACGCTGAAGCATCTGCGCGACATCGGCAACACGGTGATCGTCGTCGAGCATGACGAGGATGCCATCCTGCATGCCGACTATGTCGTCGACATGGGCCCGGCCGCCGGAATCCATGGTGGCGAGATCATCGCCCAGGGCACGCCGCAGCAGGTCATGGCCAATCCCAATTCGATCACCGGCAAATACCTGTCCGGTGCGCTCGAAGTGGCGACGCCTGGTGTCAGGCGCGAGGCGAAGAAGAACCGGCGCCTGAAAATCGTCGGCGCGCGCGGCAACAATTTGAAGAACGTCACCGCAGAAATCCCGCTCGGCACCTTCACCGCCGTGACCGGCGTGTCGGGCGGCGGCAAGTCGACCTTCCTCATCGAGACGCTGTTCAAGGCCGCGTCGCGCCGCATCATGGGCTCGCGCGAACATCCGGCCGAACACGACCGCATCGAGGGTCTCGAATTCCTCGACAAGGTCATCGACATCGACCAGTCGCCGATCGGCAGGACACCGCGTTCGAACCCCGCCACCTATACCGGCGCCTTCACGCCGATCCGCGACTGGTTCGCTGGGCTGCCCGAAGCCAAGGCGCGCGGCTACCAGCCGGGACGCTTCTCCTTCAACGTGAAGGGCGGCCGCTGCGAGGCCTGCCAGGGCGACGGCGTCATCAAGATCGAGATGCACTTTTTGCCCGACGTCTACGTCACCTGCGACGTCTGTCACGGCAAGCGCTACAACAGAGAGACCCTCGACGTCGTGTTCAAGGGCAAGTCGATCGCCGACGTGCTCGACATGACGGTCGAGGAAGGCGTCGACTTCTTCGCCGCCGTGCCCGGCGTGCGCGACAAGCTCGAAACGCTGAAGCAGGTCGGCCTCGGCTACATCCACATCGGCCAGCAGGCGACGACGCTGTCCGGCGGCGAGGCGCAGCGCATCAAGCTCGCCAAGGAACTGTCGCGCAAGGCAACTGGCAAGACGCTCTATATCCTCGACGAGCCGACCACCGGGCTGCATTTCCACGACGTCGCCAAGCTGTTGGAAGTGCTGCATGAACTGGTCGACCAGGGCAACACGGTGGTGGTCATCGAGCACAATCTCGAAGTGATCAAGACCGCCGACTGGGTGCTCGACCTCGGCCCCGAAGGCGGCGACGGCGGCGGCGAACTGGTTGCCTCCGGCACGCCGGAAGCAATCGTGCGCGAGAAGCGCAGCTACACCGGCCAGTTCCTCAAGGAGCTTCTGGAGCGGCGCCCCGGAGGCAAGCGCGAAGCGGCGGAGTGATCGGACCGGTTGGCGCCTGGAGAGCTTTTGAATGAAAATCAGAAGAGCGCTTGCCGGTGATCTCCAAACTGTCGTCTCGCTGACGGAAGCGGCCTATGCGCCTTACACTGCACTGTTAGGCGCACCGCCGATCCCAGTCACCGAAGACTATACGCCGCGCATCGCGCGCGGCGAGGTGTGGGTGTTGGAAAGCGGCAGCGAAATTGCCGGAGTACTCACACTGGAACGGCACGACGATCACGCGATGATCTTCTCCGTCGCGGTCTCTCCTGACTTTCAGGGCAAAGGCTTCGGTATTGCGTTGCTCAAACACGCGGACGAACAGACGCGGCTGTGGCGCTTGCCCGAGGTGCGGCTTTACACCAACGCCAGGATGGAGCGGAACATCGCGCTCTATCTGGCCTACGGTTTCCACGAAACGGGTCGCCGGCCCAATCCCTACCGGCCGGGATGGGTGCTCGTCGACATGGCAAAAGTCGTCGATGAGACCACCGCGGCCTGATTTTTTCAGCACTGGGAGGATGACAATGAGCACATCGGGAACAATCCGCGCCGGCATGGGCGGCTGGACCTTCGAGCCCTGGGATACGTCCTTCTATCCCGACAAGCTTCCCAAGGCCAAGCAGCTGAACTACGCCACTCGCCAGGTGCCGAGCATCGAGGTCAACGGCACTTACTATTCCAGCTTCAAGGAGCCGACCTTCGTTAAATGGGCCAACGAGGCGCCGGACGGTTTCGTGTACTCGCTAAAGGGCAACCGCTTCGTCACCAACCGGCGCGTGCTCGGCGAGGCCGGCGAATCGATGATGCGCTTCCTCGGCTCGGGTGTTGCCGCGCTCGGTGAAAAGCTCGGGCCGATCCTGTGGCAGTTCGCGCCGACCAAGAAATTCGATCCGGACGATTTCGAAGCCTTTTTGAAACTGCTGCCGGAAAAGCAGGACGGCGTTGGGCTGCGCCATGCGCTCGAAGTCCGCAACGACAGTTTTGTCGTGCCGGAATTCGCAGCACTTGCCCGAAAATACAAGGCCGCGATCGTTTACGCCGACCATGCCAAATATCCCGACATCGCCGATGTCACCGGTGATTTCGTCTACGCCCGGCTGCAGACCGGCAGCGATGACAATCCCGACTGCTACACGCCGAAAGGCCTCGATGAATGGGCCGCGCGGGTAAAGATTTGGGCGCAAGGCAAGCAGCCGGCCGACCTGCGGCGCGCCGACCCCGCCACCGATGCGCCGGTCAAGCCGCGCGACGTGTTCGTCTACTTCATCACCGAGGGCAAGGTGCGCGCGCCGTTCGGCGCCATGGCACTGATGAAGCGAGTGGACCAGGGTCAGCCGGTGCCCTGACGCAGCGGAATCATGGCATCTTCGCTACCGTCGTAACCTTATCGATACCTCCTTGCTGCATGAATCCAGCCGAACCAGTCGCAGATTTGGGCCGCCGCGGGCAAGGACGAGGGGCATGTCGCTCGACTACACTTCACTTCTGCTGGCTGTCGGTTTTTCCGCTGCCTGCCTGAGCCTGACATTGTTTGGCATGTGGCTGACCGCTCGCTCGGAGAAATTCCTGCTGACATGGGCGATCAGTCTGGTGTTCGTGGTCGGCGATATTTTTGTCTATGACGCCTATATCGATATGCCCGGGCGCCTGCTCGGCATCGCCACGCTGGCTTTCCTCCTGCTCGGTTTCTCGACAATGCTGGGCGCGGCCTACCAGTTCAGAACCGGCGGCTCGCCAGTGCCGCGAACGGTGCTTGGCAGCGCCATTTCGCTGGCCGTGACGTTGCCTCCGATGGCTCTAGGCTATGACGGGCTGGGCTTCATGTTCGAAAATGCCTTCGCCGCCTTGCTTCTGTTCGCAACGGCGGTCGAATACTGGAAAGGCCGCGACGAAGCCCCTGCCCTGACGATCGGTATCACCGCGCTCTATTCCGCCACGGCCGCATCCTTCGCTCTCTGCGCCATGGTTCTAGCCTTGGATGGAAAGCTGGTCCTTGGACATGCGCCAAGCAACTGGGCCGAGGAACTGAGCCTCATCATCGTCATCGCCAGCATGACCGGGATCGGGGCGCTTTCCCTGGCCCTGAACCAGGGACGTCTGGCCCGGCATCACCGCCACAATGCCCTGACCGACCCGCTGACCGGCCTGCTCAACCGCCGCGCCCTGTTCGACCTGCACGGCGATGCGCCGGTCGGCGCCTTCACGGCGGTGGTCGTCTTCGATCTCGACAACTTCAAGGCCGTCAACGACGAATTCGGCCACGCCGCCGGCGATGAGGTGCTGAAGGTGTTCGCACGGGAACTCGCCGGCAATCTCCGCCCGGGCGACGTCGCCGCGCGCATGGGCGGCGAGGAATTCGCGCTGGTGCTGAAGCGGACCTTGCCCGAAACGGTGGAGGCCACCGCCGAGGCCATACGGACAGCTTTTGCCGCGCACCGCATCGAAACCGAGACAGGCTCGCTGATATGCACGGTCAGTGCCGGATTTGCTTTCGGCACCAAGGAAGGTCTCGGCTTCGACAAGGTGCTCAATACCGCCGACAAGGCGCTCTACGACGCCAAGCGCGGTGGCCGCAACCGCGTCACCGCCTCTCCGTTCAGGCGCGCAGGCTGATCGCGCATCTGTGGCAGCCACGATCACGATGAGCTGTGCGACTTCCAGAGCATTTCACCGTTTCAAGGAAACGGCGAGCTGCTCTAACCCGTTGTCTGATGCAATTATCCAGGGAAAGCGCTTCGCACTTTTCCCAGAATTGCTCTACGCCGCCATCACGATTTCATTGAATGCATCCAGGTCGACATAGAAGACCTTGGTGATCTCCTCGATCAGGTCGTCATGGCCGTAGCCTTGGGACTTCAAGATGTTGATGGCAGTGATGATATCGACGCGCTCGGTAAGCCGCCGCTTCTGGTAGTCCTCGACGTAACGTTCCATGGCTGTCCCTTAGCCTGTGTGCCCAAACGCGTTGAACGACAAAGATCGCAGGAGAGAAGCTAGGAAGCCTTGCTTGCGTGAGACTTGCCGGTGATAGCCGCGGCCTCGATCTGCGATAAACCAGACTGGTACGGAAGCGGCCGACTCACAAAAGCCTAGGAAAAGACTAGCACGCAGTTGCCGATGCACCAGAGACGCTGATGCAGGGCCGGAGAAATATTGGATTTGGCAAGGACTTCGGATCGTCAACTGAAGTGCGGCGGCGATTCTACACCGTCAGGAACTTCCGGACATCGGCACGGTCCAGATCTTCCGCCGGACCGGTATGGACGATCACGCCCCGGTCCATGATGTTGACCTCGTCGGCGAGTTCGCGGCAGAAATCGAGATATTGTTCGACCAAAAGCACGGCGATGCCGGCTTGGTCGCGCAGGTAGCGGATGGCGCGGCCGATGTCCTTGATGATCGACGGCTGGATGCCTTCGGTCGGCTCGTCGAGCACCAGCAGCTTCGGCCGCATCACCAATGCCCTCCCGATGGCGAGCTGCTGCTGCTGGCCCCCGGAAAGATCGCCACCGCGACGGCCGAGCATCTGCTTCAGCACCGGGAACAATTCGAAGACATGTGCAGGAATGTTGCGGTCGGCCCGTTTCAGCGGCGCGAAGCCTGATTCCAGGTTCTCCCGCACGGTGAGCAGCGGAAAGACCTCCCTGCCCTGCGGTACGAATGCGATGCCCGACCGGGCGCGGTCATACGCCGCGCTCCGGTCGAGCGCCTTCCCCTCGAAGGCAACGCTTCCGCTCGTCAGCCGGTGATGGCCGACGATCGATCTCATCAAACTGGTCTTGCCGACGCCATTGCGGCCGAGCACGCAGGTGATCTTGCCGGCGCCCGCCTTCAGCGACACGCCGCGCAGCGCCTGGGCGGCGCCGTAGTGCAGCGTGGCATTGGAAACTTCGAGCATGTCAGCGCCTTTTCCAGAACCGCAGAAACGACAAATCGAAGTGATGGAACTGCACCCGCCAAACCATGCTCATCTCCCCAGATAGACTTCGACGACACGCTCGTCGGCCGACACAAAATCGAGTGTGCCCTCACTCAGCACCGAGCCCTCATGCAGGCAGGTGACCTTGACGCCGAGCTCGCGCACGAAATGCATGTCGTGCTCGACGACGATGACCGAATGGTCGCGGGCAATATCCTTGAGCAGCCGCGCGGTTTCCTCGGTCTCGGCATCGGTCATGCCGGCGACCGGTTCGTCGACCAGAAGCAGTTTCGGGTCCTGCGCCAAGAGCATGCCGATCTCGAGCCACTGCTTTTGCCCATGGCTCAGATTGGCCGCCAGTTCGTCACGCTTGTCGCCAAGCCGGATGATGCCGAGGATGTCATCGATCTGCCGCGTCTCGGCGGCCGAGCGGCGATGGAACAGCGCCGGGAAGATCGAGCGCGGCCCCTTCAGCGCCAGCATCAGGTTTTCCTCGATCGTGTGGCTTTCGAACACGGTCGGCTTCTGAAACTTGCGGCCGATGCCCATCATGGCGATCTCGGCCTCATCATGCTTGGTCAGATCGACCTGGCCGTCGAAGAACACGTCGCCTTCGTCGGGCCGCGTCTTGCCGGTGACGATGTCCATCATCGTCGTCTTGCCGGCGCCGTTGGGGCCGATGATGGCGCGCATCTCACCCTTGTCGAGCACCAGCGACAGATTGTTGATGGCGCGAAAGCCGTCGAAGGAGACCGAAACTCCGTCGAGATAAAGGATCGTGTTCGACTTTGACATGGTCGCTCACTCCGCCGGCTGCGGTTCGGGGTTGCTGGCGGACCAGTCGCCGGGCTTTCTCGCCTCGCTGCGAACGATTTTCGCCGGCGGCGGGACGTCGGCATCGGTGCCGGCTTCCTCGGCAATCGAAGCTGCCCGCAACGCCCTGGCGTTGCCGCGCCAGCTGTCCCACATGCCGATGATGCCCTTGGGCAGCAAGAGCGTGACGGCGACGAACAGCCCACCCAAGGCAAACAGCCAGAATTCCGGCAGCACGCCGGTGAACCAGGATTTGCCGGCATTGACCAGCAACGCACCGATGATCGGTCCGACAATGGTGCCGCGCCCGCCGACGGCGGCCCACACAACGACCTCGATCGAATTGGCCGGCTCGAATTCACCCGGATTGATGATGCCGACCTGCGGCACGTAGAGCGCGCCGGCTATGCCGGCCATGACGGCCGAGACGGTGAAGGCGAACAGTTTTACGTTCTCCGCCCGCCAGCCGAGGAAGCGCGTGCGGCTCTCGGCATCGCGCACAGCCATCAAGAGCTTGCCGTATTTGGAGCCGACGATCGCCCAGGTGACGAAGACGGCTAGCGCGAGCATCACGGCGCTGGCGGCAAACAGCGCCGAGCGCGTCGCGTCGGCCTGCACGTTGAAGCCCAGAATATCTTTGAAATCGGTCAGGCCGTTGTTGCCGCCGAACCCCATGTCGTTGCGAAAAAAGGCAAGCAGCAGCGCGTACGTCATCGCCTGGGTGATGATCGAGAGATAAACGCCGGTGACGCGGCTGCGGAAGGCGAACCAGCCAAAGACGAAAGCGAGCAGGCCGGGCACCGCGAGCACCATGAGGCCGGCGAACCAGAAATGGTCGAAACCGTACCAGAACCAGGGCAATTCCTTGTAGTTCAGGAACACCATGAAGTCGGGCAAGATGGGATTGCCGTAGACGCCGCGTGAGCCGATCTGGCGCATCAGATACATGCCCATCGCATAGCCGCCGAGCGCGAAGAAGGCGCCGTGGCCAAGCGAAAGGATGCCGCAATAGCCCCAGACAAGATCGAGCGCCAAGGCGAGCAGTGCATAACAGAGATATTTGCCGGTCAGCGCGACAATGTAGGATGGGATGTAGAAGGCGCTGGCAGGAGACACCGCAAGGTTGAGCAGCGGCACGATGACGGCCACCGCCAGCAGGATGAAGATCGTGATGGCGATGCGGCGGTCCGCGCCGGCGGCAAAGAAGCGTCCCGTGATCATGCTTCCACCGCCCTGCCCTTGAGCGCGAACAGGCCGCGCGGGCGCTTCTGTATGAACAGGATGATCAGCACCAGCACGACGATCTTGCCGAGCACCGCGCCCGCATAGGGCTCGAGGAACTTGTTGACGATGCCAAGCGAGAAGGCGCCGACCAGCGTGCCCCACAGATTGCCGACGCCGCCGAAGACGACGACCATGAAGCTGTCGATGATGTAGCCGCGACCGAGATTGGGCGAGACATTGTCGATCTGGCTGAGCGCGACACCGGCAATGCCTGCAATGCCGGAGCCGAGCGCGAAAGTCAGCGCGTCTACCCATGGCGTCCTGATGCCCATCGAGGCGGCCATGCGCCGGTTGGCGGTGACGGCGCGCATCTGAAGGCCCCAGGGCGTGCGCTTCATCACGTAGAGCAGGATGCCGAAGACAGCGAGCGCGAAAACCAGGATCCACAGCCGGTTCCAGGTGATCGCCAACTGTCCGACATTGAACGAGCCCGACATCCACGAGGGGTTGCCCACCTCCTGGTTGGTCGGCCCGAAGATCGAACGCACGGCCTGTTGCAGGATCAGCGAGACGCCCCAAGTCGCAAGCAGTGTTTCCAGCGGCCGCCCGTAGAGAAAGCGGATGACGCCGCGCTCGATGATCAGGCCGACCAGAGCCGAGACGAGGAAAGCCAGCGGCAGCGCAATAACCAGCGACCAGTCGAACAGGCCGGGAAAGGAGGTGCGGATCACCTGCTGGACGACGAAGGTCGTGTAGGCGCCGAGCATGACCATCTCGCCGTGCGCCATGTTGATAACGCCCATGACGCCGAAGGTGATGGCAAGGCCGATCGCCGCCAGCAGCAGCACCGAGCCCAGCGAAATGCCGTACCAGATGTTCTGGCCGGCATCCCAGAAGGCCAGCGTCGAATTGATGTTGGCGATTGCGGTCGTCGCCGCTTGCTTGACCGCGTCGGTGGATTTCGCCTCGACCGAGGTGAGCAGGGAAACCGCATCGCGGTCGCCACGCGCGCCGATCAGGGCAATTGCAGCGAGCTTGTCGGCTTCAGGCCGGTCGGAGACCAGAACGGAGGCGGCACGAGCCTGTTCGAGCAGCGCCTTGACGCTGGCCACGGTCTCACTGGCGATTGCCGTGTCGAGCGGTCCGATGTTTGCGGCGTCGGGCGTCTTGAACATGGTGTCGGCGGCGGCGATGCGCACGGCCGGATCCTTGGCGCCAAGCGTCAGCGTGCCCAACGCATCGCGGATGACGCGACGCAGCGTGTTGTTGACCTTGATCTTGGTGATGTCGTCCTTGGCCGCCTCGCCCGATGCCTCGCCGCTCAACGGGTCGGAAAGCTGGACGCTTTCGCCCGCTTCCTTGCCGACAAACACCAGGGAATCGGCCTTGCGGACATAGAGGTTGCCGTCGGCCAGTGCCGCAAGCGGCCGCTCCACCGCCGGATCGCCGGCAGCAGCCAGTTCGTGGACGACGGCTCCGATCTCGGAAAAGCCCTTGGCCGCGGCGAATTTGGCGATGATGCCGCGCAGATCGGCTTCGCCGGCGCCGGAGGACGACAGTGTCGCCAGCAGGAACAACAGCATCAAACCAATCGTACGAAACAGGTTCATCGGTCTCTGGTAACCCTTGAAGGTTGAAGTGGGCCTGGGGGGCCGGGCGGGGGGCCCGGCCAGCCCCGGCCGCCGGCGCCGGCGGGGCACCGGGGGGGGCATGAGACAGCCAAGGGAAGGAAACCCGGGGTTGCACTCGAAATG